>WFRT01000022.1 GCA_015486445.1 Pseudomonadota bacterium
CTCGTAGCGTTCCTTGAACAGGTTGCTTTCAAGCCGGGTATTGCCCAGGGCGACACTGATAAATTTGATCCGCTTGTCAAGACCTTGTTGTTTGACAAGATTGTAGAAGTGTTTCATTTTCGGGGCTTCATGCTGGCAGTGGGGACACTGGGCCAGGATGAATTCCAGAACTACCAGCCGGCCTTTGACCTGGTCCAGCGTGAACCGGGAAACCGCCGGGGCCAGCCCCAGGTATTGCCGGTCGGCCGCCGTGGCCGGGGCCGGAATGACCAGAGCCGGCAGGGAGGTGCGCTGCCAGTCCGGGGCTCCGGCCAGGCAGGCGGCCAGCAGGAGCAGGAGGGCTGTCGCGGCGATGATGCCGGGGCCGGTATTTTGTGAAACGGGAAAGGTTTTCATCTGATTCAGTTTCGGGCCGTAACTATTCAGCTGAATTCCATCTCCCCTCTTTCAGGAGGGGGCGCGGGGGTGGTTTGAAGAAAAGCCGCGCCCGACCCCGTATTTAGCTGAATAGTTACAAAGTCTTTAAGGTTCTACTTGCCGTCCAGCAGGCGGCCGATGCCGCCGAGCAGGGAGCCTTCACCCTTGTCGCTGCCGCCGACTGAAGGCGCGTGGGCCAGGATGCGGTCGGCCATTCTCGAAAAAGGCAGGCTCTGCAGGTAAACTGTGCCGGTGCCGCTCAGGGTGGCGAGAAACAGTCCCTCGCCGCCGAAAAACATCGATTTCAGGCCGCCGGCCCGCTGGATGTCGTAATCGATGCCCCGGGTGAAACCGACCAGACAGCCGGTATCGACCAGCAGGGTCTCCTGGTTGAGTTCCTTTTTGATGATGGTGCCGCCGGCATGAATGAACGCCTTGCCGTCGCCCTCCAGTTTCTGGAGGATAAAACCCTCGCCCCCGAAGAAGCCGACCCCGAGTTTGCGACTGAAGGAGATGCCGATCCGAGTGCCGAGGGCGGCGCAGAGAAAAGCGTCTTTCTGACAGGTGAATTCACCGTCTATTTCGTTTAAGTCAAGGGTTATGATCTTGCCGGGATAGGGGGCGGCAAAGGCCACCGATTTTTTGCCCTCGCCGGTATTGGTGAAGTGGGTCAGGAAAATCGATTCCCCGGTCAGGACCCGCTTGCCGACGCCCTTGAGGAGCCCGAAAACCCCGCTTTCCGATTCGGAACCGTCGCCCATCCGGGCCTCGAAGCTGATGCCGGCATCCATGTAATTCATGGCCCCGGCCTCGGCGATGACGGTTTCGCCGGGGTCGAGTTCCACTTCGACAATCTGAAGATCATCACCGATAACGCGATAGTCTATTTCATGGCAGATCATGTTTTTACCTCACTGAATCATGATGGCGTCGTAAAAACTCTTCATCTGCTGCGTTCCCTTCGCCGTGAGCGCAGCGAGGAAGTGCCCTTGGGGTGCAACCTTCGTCACTGCGGCGTACTGTATGTACGCCTCATTCCTCAGGTTTCGGGCGCCTTGCATATGAAGCTTTTTACTTAGCCATCGAATATTTTGACTTTTTACGAGTTTGTCAATCATGGTGGCTGGTCGGGGAAACCCTGATTTCCGGCACCGGGCCCGGAAAGAGCCGGTGTCCGGGGGTTGAAGAAGCTTTCATGTTAGCAAATAAGCGATAATAAAACAACGATTAAAATGTGATTTCCGAGCCCGGACGCGGTGTCGGTTTCGGGCTTGCGAACGGCGGTCGGCAAGGCCTGTTTCCCCGCCGCGAGGTTTTTTTTGATTGACAAAAAATTGTAAATGAATGACAGTTTCCCTATGAAATTAATGTTTTTGTGTCTGATTGCGGCCGGGGTGCTGCTGGGGACCGGCGGCCGGGCCCGGGCCGCGGCCGGGCCCGCCGCGGTCGACGAGGTGCGAGCCCTGCTGCCGGGAATCGAGGTTGGCTCTTTTACCGGTCTGCGCGGCCTGGAAATTGTCTACGGGGTCAGGCCGGTGGCGGGCTCCATCTACAATGTGGTTATAGTCAACGGCCGCAACGAGACCTTCGTCAAGTATCGCGAGGTTATCGAGCGGCTGGCCGGAGCGGGCTTTTCGGTTTATGCTTACGATCATCGCGGCCAGGGTTTTTCCGGCCGTCCCCTGGCCGACCGCGAGAAAGGTCATGTCGAATATTTCGACGACTATGTCGCCGATCTCGATACCTTTCTTACCCGGATCGTCAAAAGCGCTCCCGGACGCTGTTTTTTCCTGACTCACTCGATGGGCGGGCCGGTTGCCCTGCGGTTTGTCCAACTGCACCCGGGGAGGGTCGCCCGGCTGGCCATGGTGTCCCCCATGCTGGGCTTTCCGACCGCGCCGTGGCCCGCTTTCCTGGTTCCGCCCCTGCTTTCCCTGCTTGATCTGCTGGGCTTTGGCCGCAGTTACATCATCGGCGGGGGGGCCTGGAAGCCGGAACCCTGGGACCCGGACAACGTGCTGACCTCGGACCGGGAGAAGTACGAGTTCTACCAGCGTCTCGAACGCGACCATCCCCTTCTGCGGCTCGGGGCGCCGACCAACAACTGGGTGCGGCAATCCCTCAAGGCGATTGGCGCTATTATGGCCGGGGCCGACCGCATCACGGTTCCCATCCTGATGCTGCAGGCCGGGTCCGACCGGGTTGTCGACAACGCCGCCCAGGTGCGTTTCGCCCGCTGGGCCCCGGCCTGTCGCCTGGTTGTGGTTCCCGGCGCTCGGCATGAGATATTGATGGAAAAACCCGGCCTGCGCAATCCGGCGCTGCGGAAGATAATCGATTTTTTTCACCAGGGCGAGGCGGTGCTCGAAACCGCCGCCGAGCGTCCCGGAAAAACCTGAGGTAAACTGCCATGAACGACATCGAAATGGTCAAACAGCGCATCGCTCAGCGCATGAGCCGTGGTTTGAAACGCCGCCAGCGGCGGTCGGAAAAGAACCTGGCCTGGCTGCAGGAAAATCTCAACCCCTACTTCTTCCTGACCATGGAAGATTATCCCGAGGCCCTTGATTTGCTGGCCGCCGGTCTCGACACCCTGGGAACCAATCGTTACCTGTTGCTGGCCGAGCGTGAAGATTTGCTGATTATCGCCGGCCTCAGTGAAGCGGGCTCGATTTACCGTTTCATGTCCACCCTGCAGCGCACCCCGACCTACGCCGAGATTACCCATTCCTACAGCCCCCTGCCGGGCTGCGGTGAGATCCTCGAAATTCAGCGTTACGAATTCCGGCCGGTAACCAGCCGAACAGTGCGCGAGAGCGGCCGGGTGCGCCTGCCGCGGGGGTTGGGCAAAGAGGTCGAGGAGGTGATGCGGCGGCTTTATCCCGATTTTGATTTCAGCCACCTGCGGGACGCACTATACCTGCTGATGGTCAACAATCCCGACTACTTGAGAGTTTCTCCCCCGGAGCGGATCGCCCGGCTGCTCTGGCTCTATCGCCAGGGCCGCGACAATGACGGTCTCTATTTCGCGGTCGAGGAGACGGTCGATGTCTGCGAGCACTCCGAATCCCGCATCCTTTTTTCGGTCGGCAACCCTCCGGGACAGGGTTTCCTGGAACAGGTTCTAGAGGTTTTTCACCGGCTTGGCGGCCACCTCAACCGGGCCTACTGCCTGGACATTTCAACCGGGGTCAACCCCCACTTTCTCGGCACCTTCTACATTGAGAAGAATGCCGATCTCGGGCCCGAGTTTTACCAGCGCCTGAAAACCGAACTCTACAACACCCAGATTCTCAACCACCGCGACGCCCTGTTTCGCCACTTCGTGCTCGGTGACGTGGCTGATGGCGAGGAACTGCTCCTGATCAACGCGATGATCGCCTTTTGCCACACCAGCCTGGCCCACACCCAGCCCGATGTTTTCGATCTCAACGAGGTGCGCCGGGCCTTCATCGCCAGCCCGGAGATCGCCCTGGCCCTGGTCAAGGCCTTCCGGGCCCGTTTCACCCCCGGGGCGGAGCTTCCCGCCGACGGGGGGGAAGCGGCCCTGGCGGCGGTCGAGCAGGAGATCGCGGCCTACAATACCGGCCACCGCCATTTCGACAGCCTGCGCCGGACCATCTTTTCCACCGCCCTGCTGCTGGTTCGCTTTACCCTGAAAAGCAATTTTTTTGTGCCCGAAAAGCACGCCCTGGCCTTTCGTCTCGACCCCAACTACTTAAGGGCGATGGATCCCGATTTCGTAGCCGACCTGCCCGGGGGCACCGCACCGTTCAGGATCACCTTCTTTTTCGGTCGCTACGGGGCCGGCTACCACGTCGGGTTTTCCGATATCGCCCGGGGCGGCTGGCGCACGATCTCCTGTGCCACCCCCGACGACTTCCTGGCCTCCGCCTCAACCCTGTTCCGCGAGGTTTACGTCCTGGCCCACACCCAGCACTTGAAAAACAAGGACATCTACGAGGGCGGCTCGAAAATGGTGGTGGTTCACGACGTCAGTGACCTCAAGGAGAAGGCTCCCCGGCTGCAGAGTCTCTACAAACTCCAGTACGGTTTCATCAACGCCTTTTTCGACATCTTCGTCACCGGCCCCGACGGCCGGGCCCTGAATCCGATGGTGGTCGACTACTACGGCGAAGAGGAGCCGATCGAACTCGGTCCCGATGAAAACATGCACGACGAAATGATCGAACTGATCGCCAGGCAGTCGGTGAAAAGGGGCTATATTCTCGGGAGCGGCGTGATTTCAAGCAAGAAGGTCGGCATCAACCACAAACACTACGGGGTGACCTCGCTCGGGGTTATCACCTTTGCCGAGATCACCCTGAAGGAACTCGGTATCGACATGCACCGCGACCAGTTTCGGGTCAAGCTGACCGGCGGCCCCAACGGTGATGTCGCCGGCAACGCCATGCGTCTGCTGCTCGAGCGCTGTCCGCGGGTCAAGATCGTGTTGATCGTGGCCGGCTCCGGGGTGATCTGCGATCCGGCCGGAATCGACCGGGACGAACTCGGCCGCATCATTCTCAGGGATAACGTCGATGCCTTCAACCCGGAATATTTGAATCCCGGTGGCTTCATTCTGCTGCGCCGACAGCGCCGCCGCGAGGGCCTGGTCGAACTTTATAAACGCTGGTCCCGGGAACGCGAAGGGGCCCGCGAAGAGTGGGTTACGGCCGACGAGTTCTACCGCGAGTTCAACAGCCTGGTCTTCACCGAGCCGGCCGATCTCTTCATCCCGGCCGGGGGCCGGCCGGAGACCGTCGACGAAAGCAACTGCGACCGTTTCTTTGCCGCCGACGACACCCCGACCTGTCGGGCCATTGTCGAGGGGGCCAACTCCTTCATCACGCCGGCCGCCCGCGACCGGCTCCAGGAACGGGGCATCGTCATCATCCGCGACGCCGCCGCCAACAAGTGCGGGGTCATCTCTTCCTCTTACGAGATCATTGCCAACCTGGTTCTGAGCGAGAGAGAGTTTATCGGCAACAAGGAAAAATATGTCGCCGACGTTCTTGACATCCTGGTCAAGCGGGCCTCCGACGAAGCCCAGCTGATCTTTGTCCGCCGTCGCCGGAGCCAGGAAACCCAGTCGTTTACCGCGATCGCGGCGGCCATCAGCACCGAAATCAACCAGAATTACTCCCGTCTCTTCGACTATTTCATGGGACACCCGGAGCTGCTTGAAAACCTGGCCATGCGCCGGGTGCTCAGGGCCCATCTGCCGCGCTTTCTGCGCCAGCCCCGCTATCTGGCCCGGCTGCCCGAGGTGCTGCCGCTCAAATACCGGGCCGCGATGGTGGCGGCCGAACTCGGGGCCCGGATGGTTTACGACGACGACTGGGGTCGTGATTTCGGGGCCGAGCTCAAGGCCTACGTCCGGCGCAAGTTCGGCCGTCGGGATTGATCCTGATGAACGGTTGAGTGCTTGGTCTGTCAGGCTCTGCCGGAAAGGCTCCAGCCCGGCGGCGGGCTGTGGCCACCCGCTGATTTTCAGGCCTTTGCGCCTTCCCGGGGGCTTGCGCCCGAAGCTTGCGCCGGCCGTTCCGGGGAAAACGCGGATATTGCTCTTGTAAGCGGTCTGTCAACCTTGATGGCGTTGTAAAAACTCTTCATCTGCTGCGTTCCCCTTCAACCTTCGTCACTGCGGCGTACTGTATGTACGCCTCATTCCTCAGGTTTCGGGCGCCTTGCATATGAAGCTTTTTACTTAGCCATCGAATATTTTGACTTTTTACGAGTTTGTCAACCTTTGACCAGGGAGGAAATTGATGAAAATCCTGCGCTGGTACTTCAACTCCAACCTGTTGATGCGGATCATGCTGGGCCTGATCCTGGGAGTGGTCTGCGGCATCGTCGTCGGCCCCCCGGTAGCCGTGATCACCCCGCTGGGCAGTATTTTTGTCCGGGCTCTGAAGATGATCGTCATGCCGGTCGTCGTCTGTACCCTGGTAATCGGGGCCGCCAGCGTCCACCCCAAGAATCTCGGCAAGGTCGGGGGCAAGGCCCTGCTCATCTACCTTGTGACCACGGTCATCGCCGTGGCCCTGGGGCTGCTCTGCGGCAACCTCCTGAAGCCCGGTTTCGGGATGCAGCTGCCGGCCAGCGCCGCCGATGTCGCCGCCAACCCGGCCGCGGCTCCCTCCCTGGTCGAGACCATCATGAACATCGTGCCGACCAATCCCTTCGCCGCGCTCTCTACCGGCAACATGCTGCCGACGATTTTCTTCTGCATCCTGTTCGGCATCGCCCTTTCGCATCTCCGTGAGAGCGACGACCCCCGCAAGAGCAACGCCGCCCAGACCATTTTCAATGTCTTCGACGGGGCCGCCGAGGTCATGTACATGATCGTCAACTGGATTCTCCAGTATGCCCCGATCGGGGTTTTCGCGTTGATCGCCGTGGTTTTCGCCGAGCAGGGGCCGGAGGCCCTGGGGCCGCTGGGGATGACGACCCTGGCCGTCTATTTCGCGATGCTGGTCCATATCTTCCTGACCTACGGCCTGATGCTGACGATTTTCGGGGTCAACCCGGTAAAATTCTTCCAGAAGGCCAAGCCGGCGATGCTGACCGCCTTCGTCACCCGCAGCAGCGGGGGCACCCTGCCGGTGAGCATGGAGGTGGCCGACCTCGACATGGGCATTGCCAAGGGGGTCTACTCCTTCTCCCTGCCCCTCGGGGCCACCATCAATATGGACGGGACCGCCATCTACCAGGGGGTCTGCGTTCTCTTCATCAGTTTCGCCATCGGCAACCATCTTACCATCGCCCAGCAGCTGACGGTCATCACCACCGCCCTGCTGGCCTCGATCGGCACCGCCGGGGTTCCCGGGGCCGGGGTTATCATGCTGATGCTGGTGCTCAACTCGATCGGTCTCAAGGTCGAGCCCGGCACCAAAACGGCTCTGGCCTACGCCATGATCCTCGGCATCGACGCGATTCTCGACATGGGCCGGACGGCGACCAACGTCACCGGGGACCTGGCCGTCACCTGCGTGGTCGCCAAGAGCGAGAGGCAGATGGATCTGAGCAAATGGAAATAGCGGCCAAACCGCTCCGAAAACCACCCCCCGCTCTCTCTTGAAAGAGGGGGGATAGAATTTTCAGCTGAATAGTTGACAAACTCCTAAAAAGTCAAAATATTCGATGGCTAAGTAAAAAGCTTCATATGCAAGGCGCCCGAAGCCTGAGGAATGAGGCGTACATACAGTACGCCGCAGTGACGAAGGTTGAAGGGGTATGCAGCAGATGAAGAGTTTTTACGACGCCATCAATAGTTACGACGAGAGAAGATTATGACGCAGCGCAGTCACTGGGGCAGCAAATTGGGCTTTCTGATGGCCGCCATCGGTTCGGCGGTCGGGCTTGGCAATATCTGGCGGTTCGGCTACATGGCCTACGAAAACGGCGGCGGGGCTTTTCTCGTACCTTATTCCGTAGCCCTGGTGCTGGCCGGGATCCCGCTGATGATTCTCGAATACGCCCTCGGCCACCGGGAGGAGGGGGCGCCGCCGCTGGCCTTTTCCCGGGTGGCGAAAAAATGGGAGGTGGTCGGCTGGTGGATGCCGACGATCGCCTTTTTCGGTATCAATCTCTTTTACGCCGTGGTCATCGGCTGGTGCATGAA
>WFRT01000023.1 GCA_015486445.1 Pseudomonadota bacterium
TTCGAGTTCGAGTTCGCGGATCACCCGGCGGTCGTAGCGGCCACCGGCATAGGCCCAGGCGGGATCGAAACCGGGCGCGGCCTCGACCTGGAGGCGAACCAGCAGGAGCAGAACTTGGCGATAAAGTTTCTCGACTTCGGCCGGCTCGGCCCCGCCGACAACCCCGCACAGGTTCACATCACCTAAATCTTCCAGCAGGTAGAAATCACCTTCCCGGTCCCGGGCCAGGCGGCGCGGAACCGGAAAATCGAGCCCGGCCAGGTGGTCCTGGACCCGGAAAAAGGTCTGGTTCTGACTGATTCCGGCAGGCGAAACAAAGCGGCTGCAGGGCCCGGTTCCCCGGCCGTCGACGGCGATCAGGGAACTCCCGGAAACCGGTGCGATGCGGTAATAGAGCCGGTCGGAACCGTCCGGGGTCAGGGGCTTGACCGTAAAGCCCGCGCCAACCTGGCTTTGCACCAGCCGTTCCAGCCCCGGAGGCAGACCTGGAGAAGGATTGTTCAACTCAGGTAAATTTCCTCGTAGACCTTTTCGATTTCGGCCAGCATGACCCGGTTGTCGATGTCGTCATAAAGCATCGCCGCCAGGGCCATGGCCCCGGCCCCGACCCCCTCCTTAACATAACCCTCCTCGTAAAGCACCAGGTTCTGATGCCGGGAAGCCGAGAAATCGAGCCCGGCGGCATAAAGCGGCACAGGCGCGGGAAGCTGGGCCATCAGGGCGCGCAGGTCGGCATTCTCGTCCTCGGAGACCCAGGCCGTGGTCGCGATTCCCAGGTTGCCGGGGTTCGCGCCGAGGGCTTCGGGCAGCAGTTTGAGCTGTTCCGGCCGGGAAAAGAAAACCTCGGGCCGGTCAGCCTGCAGCAGGGCTCCGATCAGAGCGGCAACCGCGATCATCTGGGTGCCGCCGCCCAGGATCACGGTGGTGTAACGGCTGGCGGCCATGGCGACCCCGGCCTGAACCGCCTGCATGGGATCACCGAAAAGCCGCACCGCGTCAAGCGGCGTGGCCAGGCAGCCGCCTTTTTCAACCCCTTTTTCCCGCATCACGCGGCTGACCAGCTCCTGCTTTAAAGACTGGTTGTTGCCCGGCATGCTGCCGCTGATCCGGCCCAGAGCCGCCATCCCCAGCGCCTCCATCACCGCCATCGCCGTGGTCGTGCCGCCGGGTACGCTTTCGCCCAGGACCAGGGTGTGCCCGCAGCGGCCGAGCTGGGTGCCGATGATTACCCCCTCGATAAACAGCCCGGCCGCGTCCGGCACCGGCTCGGACTCGGTAAGCACCCGGCCCGGGGTTCGGCCGGCCACCAGCATCGGCACCTTCGGGGTAACCCGGTTGCCGGCGTCGATCACCATAAAAGGGGCCTTGAGCCGGCGCAGGGCGGCCATCGTGATGATCACCGGCGAGGGCGGCCCGACCGGGTTTTCCGGGATCTTGCCGAGGCAGAGGGCCCGGCCGTGAACAATCGCCTCGACATCGGCGGCGGCCGTGTAGGGGATCAATTCGGTACTCGCCCCGGCGGCCGAGACCCCGGGAATCTGGGCGGTTGCCGTGGTCGCAATGGTGCAGGCGAAAAGGGGCGGGAACTGGCGACAGCGTGCCAGAAAGTCCCGGTGTGACTGCGGTTCGTGAACCGTAATGATTGCGGGTTTGCTCATGGCTTTATCTCTTCCGTCAGCCGGTCTGCCCGACCGGGCTCCGAAACAAAGGTACGGTCCCGGAATTTCCCCGGACACTCGCGGTTTGGAAAGCCCGGCTGACAATATAATTTTCCAATCTCTTATTCCCCTCTTACCTTTAGCGGCGAAAAACCAGGGCTTCATCCCGGCCCATCCGCAGGGCCTCCTTGCGGGCCTCGACCCGGGTCCTGAACCAGCCCAGGCGAACCCGGTAGAGAGGGCCGTCTTCCCGGTTGACGGTTTCGATGAAAACCCCGGGGTTGAGGCGGGAGAGTTTCTCTTTCAGTTCCAGGGCCTTTTCCCGGTTGCCGTAGGCCGCGAACTGGATCGCGAAGGGATGCCGGTCGGAGTCGGAAAAGCGCGGCGGCAGTTTCAGGATTTCGATCCTGACCCGGGCGGTGCCGTTGCGGACCAGATCAAGCCGGCGGGCGGCGCCAAGCGAGAGATCGATGATCCGGTTTTTGACAAACGGGCCCCGGTCATTGATCACAACCTCGACCTGGCGGCCGTTTTCGAGGTTGGTGACCCGCACCCGGGTGCCGAGCGGCAGTTCCTTGTTGGCCGCGGTCAACCCGTTCATATCGTAGATTTCGCCGCTCGCGGTGGGACAGCCGTGGAAGGGATGACCGTACCAGGAGGCCACCCCTTCCCGATAGAAGCCGGGTTTGAGTTTGCGGCCCATCTCCCCGGCCGGGGCCCGCCCGCCGCCGTGACCGGCACAGGCGGCCAGCAGCGCAACCAGGCCCACGAGTAAAAGTGCCGGGCGCAGACCGGCCGGCAGGGGGAAAAAGACCGAACGGCAGGGATGCTTCCGGTTCATGTCACTCCATATCCGCTTCGTGCAGGCCGGCGCTGTTGAGCATCACCACGCGGGTAAAAGAGGGGCCTATATGAAGACGGTTGATGCAGCCGAAATCCTGGCTCAAAACAAAGATCTTCTCCCGCTTAAGGCCCAAGGCCCGGGTCAGGAGCAGCAGGTTGACGCCGCCGTGGGCGACGATGACGATGGTCTCGCCGTGATGCCGGGCGACAAGCCGGTCGAAGGCGGGAAAGACCCGGGCCTCGACCTCGGAAATGGTCTCGCTGCCGGGAATTCGGTAGTTGAAAAAATCGGCGAACTTCTGTTTGACCTGGTCGGGATAGCGCTCCTTGACTTCGGCAAGACTCAAACCTTCCCAGTCACCCATGTTGAACTCCCGCAACTCGGACACCTGCTCCAGTTCGCAGCCGCAGCGCTCGGCGATCAGCGCACCACCGATCCGGCAGCGCCTCAGATC
>WFRT01000024.1 GCA_015486445.1 Pseudomonadota bacterium
AGCAGGTTGAGCACCAGGGTAATGCGGATATGTCCCTTTTCCTTCAGGGTATAGCCGGCCCCCAGAAAAACCAGTCCGGCCAGGCCGTAGGCCGAATACTCGTCGGCAATCAGCGTGGTCTTGGAAAACAGGTTCCAGAGAAAAATCTCGACCAGGATCAGGACCGTCATCAGCCCCAAAACCAGGGCCGAAAACCTGGCCGCCAGTTCATTTATCCGTTCAATCAATTTCACGTAAAAGCTCCCGCCAAACCACGCCTTCCGCCGGAAAACCAACAGCGCCCCCGCCGGGAGCCCTGACGGTTCCCGCCGGAGGCGCTGAAACCAAACTTAAGCAAGAAAAATCTCGCGGTCAGCGGCCCAGGATCCGGTTGTACTCCTGCAAAACCTGCTCCGCCTCCTTGCCGGCCTTCTTGAACCAGGCCCGGCGCAGTTCGACCCCGACCTGGTCAAGCTGGGCCCGGAACTTGCGGTCGACTTCGAGCACCTTCATGCCGTGTTCCCGGAGGATCTTGAGACTGCTTCGATCCATGTCTCCGGCCAGGTTCCACATCTCGTTTTCCATCTGCTCGGAGATTTCCAGGACCTTCTCCCGGGTCTCCTTGGGCAGCTTGTTCCAGGCATCGAGGTTGACGTTGATCATGTTGACCGGACCCAGGATATTGATCCGGGTAAAATACTTCAGCACTTCCCAGGCCTTGGCATCGACCCCGGACACCGACGAGGTGTACATCGAATCTAGCAGGCCGGCCTTCATGGCCGGATAGACCTCGCTGAACGGCATCTTCCGGGCCGAGGCCCCAACCGCCTTGCCGAAGGCCAGGCCGGTGCCGTCGTAGACCCGCATTTTCAAACCCTTGAGATCGGACAGCTGGTGAATCGGGCGCTGGGTGTAGATGCCGGAAAAAGGCCAGACCGTGGAAAAAATGGTCATCTGTTTGAAGCGGGCCAGGGTCTTTTTGTAAACCGGCTTGGCCAGCTGGTAGAGAAGACGCTGTTCGAAGGAGTTGCGGGAGAGAAACGGCTGGGCCGTCAGGGCCAGGATCGGGGCGTCGCCTTCGACCATCCCGGTCGGGATCTCGGCAATCGCCAGCTGGCCGTCGGCCACCGCCCGAAGCAGCTCCGGCCCCTTGAAACCGAGCGAGGAGCCGGGATGCAGGACAATCACCAGTTCACCGTTGGTCGCCTCTTTGACCCGGTCGGCAAAGCGCTGGGCGCCCTGGGAGAGGAAATTCCCGGCTGGATAGTTGAGATGCATATGCCAGACCGTCTTGGCCTGTGCCGGCCCGGTGGGAGCCAGCAGCAAAATTGCCAGAAACACCATTGCCGCACGTAAAATCCGCTTCATATCCGACCTCCTGTAACCGTTAACAAGCAACTAACACGCACAAATTCCCGCGGGAAATAAAACATCATGTCAGACAGGAATGATTATTATAACATAGGAGTTGAAACTGTCAACCCACCCCGGAAAAAAAGCTTGACAAATTAAACTCAGAAAGTATACTTTTAAAATTCGAACTAAAGTTACACTTTTAACGGACCAGGCCTGCGGCCGGCCGCATTCCGGCTCCCCAGGCAGAAATATCGAACCGTTATATTGACAAATCGCCCGTCACCGGCCATATTTTCAGAAACTGCTGTTTTACAGATACCCGAAGTCCGAACTTGAGCCAGGAAGAAGGAGTTGAGAGGATGAAAAAACTGATTACCTGCGGCGTCATCATGTTGAGCCTGATACTGGCGGCCGGTTTCAGCCTGGCCGGCGACAGCCTGGTCAGCGAAGCCAACGAGTATTTCAAACCGATTCCAGCCCAGCCCCCGGCCCTGAAAGGCAATCCCGCGAGCCCGGCCAAGCTCGAACTCGGCAAGCTGCTCTACTTTGAGCCCCGTCTCTCCCGCAGCTGCCTGATCAGCTGCAACACCTGTCACAACGTCGGCCTCGGCGGCGCCGATTTCCAGGAAACCTCCACCGGCCACGGCTGGCGCCAGGGTCCGCGCAACGCCCCGACGGTTTTGAACTCGGTCTACAACGTGGCCCAGTTCTGGGACGGCCGGGCCAAGGACCTGGCCGACCAGGCCAAGGGTCCGGTCCAGGCCAGTGTCGAGATGAACAACACCCCGAAAGAAGTGGTCAAGACCTTAAAAAGCATGCCGGAATACATCGCACTTTTCAAAAAGGCCTTCCCGGGCGACAAGGACCCGGTCACCTTCGACAACATGGCCAAGGCAATCGAGGTTTTCGAGGCCACCCTGGTCACCCCCGACTCCCGTTTCGACAAGTTCCTCAAGGGTGACGCCGCAGCCCTCAACGAACAGGAAAAAAGAGGCCTGAAAGCCTTTATCGAAAAGGGTTGCGCCGACTGTCACGGTGGTATCAACATGGGCGGCGACGACTACTACACCTTCGGCGTGGTCAAAAAACCCAGTCTCGGCATCTCCGGCGAAGACAAGGGACGCTACAAGGTCACCAAAGCGGCCCAGGACGAGTTCGCGTTCAAATCGCCCTCCCTGCGCAACATCGAGCTGACCCCCCCCTACTTCCACTCCGGCAAGGTCTGGACCCTGAAGGCCGCGGTCATGACCATGAGTTCGGCCCAGCTCGAAAGTGTGCTGAGCAAGAAGGAGATCGCTGACGTCGTCGCTTTCCTGAGAACCACCACCGGCCGGCAGCCCAAGATCGAACATCCGATCTTTCCCAAGCCCACCGATGCCACGCCGCATCCGAGGCTGGATTAAAACGGATTTATTTGTCGTCGTTTGACGGAAAACCAGTGATCAACCCGCAACCTGCAACCTGAAACTGAAAACCTTAAGGAGGTAAACCATGATTCAAGTCGGCCACAAAGCCCCGGATTTTACCGCTTCCGGCTACCAGAAAGGTGAGTTCAAGGATTTCAAACTCTCCGACCAACTCGGCAAATGGGTTCTGCTCTGCTTCTACCCCGGTGATTTCACCTTTGTCTGAGCTACCGAGATCTCGGTAGTTGCCGAGAAATACCCGGTCCTGAGCGAGCTTGGCGTCGAAGTCATGTCGATGAGCATCGACTCGATCTTCGTCCACAAGATGTGGAATGACAACGAACTCTCCAAGATGGTCGAAGGCGGCGTTCCCTTCCCGATGCTTTCCGATGCCGGCGGCGAGGTCGGCAAGCTCTACGGGGTTTTCAACGAAGAAGCCAAGGTCGAAAACCGGGGCCGCTTCATCATCGACCCCGACGGCGTTGTCGTGGCCTTCGAGGTCCTGACCCCGCCGGTGGGCCGCAACATCTCCGAAACCATCCGCCAGATCCAGGCCTACCAGCATGTCCGGGCCATGGCCGGGGCCGAAGCCTGCCCGGCGGGCTGGAGACCGGGGAAAAAGACCCTGAAGCCGGGTCCCGCGCTGGTCGGCAACGTCTGGAAAGAGTGGAAAACCGAAATGGCTTTTGACTGAATCGAGCCAGGCCCGGCCGCTTCCAGGCCGTAATAACGTAAAAAGGCCGCGGGAAAACTCCCGCGGCCTTTTTTGTTGCATGGTCAAGAAAAACCGGTTCGCAAACGGATCAGAGACTGATAATTTCAAGCCCCAGTTTGTCGGCCTCGGCGGCGGCGGTTTTGGCATCGGTAAGCACCGCGATGCCGGCCGGCTCGGTTTCAAGGTAGGTTTCGGCCACCCGGACAAGATCGTCCAGGGTAACCTTGAGAACCCGCCGCCGGTATTCCCGCAGCAGCTCCGGGCTGCGGCCGAACAAGCGGTCGGAAAAGGCCTGTTTGGCCCGGCCGGCCGGGGAGCCGGGTTTGTCGATCTGGCTGACCACCCCGAGAATCGCCTCTTCAACCTGGCGGGGGTGGTGGCCGCCCGCCTTCAACCATTTCAGGGAACCGTCAAAATCATCCAGGGTTTCCCCAAGACGCGGATCCCGGTAGGAATAGAAGCGAAAAGCGGCGCTGCCGGAATCGTGCCCGGCGCCGCCGCCGTAGGCACCGCCTTCCTCGCGGATGGCGCGATGCAGGTAACCGTTGCGCAGAAACCCTCCCAGAACCGCCAGCGGGGCGGCATCCGGATGGGCGATGGTCACGGTGGCATAGGCCTTGGCGCAAAAATTGACACTGGTATCGGTGGTCCAGGCCTGGCGCACCCGGGCCCCGGTAAAAGGCAGCCGGAAATCCCTGGACTCCTCGCCCAGCGGGATATCACACTCCCGCCAGCCCTGCTCGACCTCGGCCGTCAGCTCGGCCTCGCGCTCATCCTCCCCCACCAGGAGAAACTGGCAGGGAGCGGAAACAATGGTTTCATGAAGCGCGGCAAAAGCTTTTCCGAAGGCTTCGAGCCGGGCTTCATCCCGCACCAGCCCGGCATAGAGCTGCTTGAGCTGCCTGAGCCCGGCCAGGCCGCCGGCGCGGTGGGTCAGGGCCGCCACCGGGCTGCAGCCCGCCGCCGCCGCCCGCATCGCCAGCAGGTGGCCTGAGGCGGTAACCTGCTGTTCCTGGTGAGCCAGGTTCTGGGCCATGATCTCGCGGATATGGTCAAGCTCGTCAAAACGCACGCTTTCCGCCGTCCGCCGCAAAAGCCTGGTCAGTTCAACATGGTTGCGGCGCAGGGCCCGGCCGGAAAGCACGAAAAAGCCCTTGACCCGGGAGGAGTCGTCGAGCGTTCCCCGCACCCGGTAGAAGGCCCCGATGCCGCCGCTGACCCGGGCCTGCCAGGCCTGGGTGCGGCGGTAGTCAAGCCCGTCGCAGCCCAATTCGGCAAGACAGGAAGAGTATTCAGGCAGCAGGTCAAGCTGGTCGGATGAAAGTTCCGGCAGGGTGAAAATCGCCTGCTGGTAAACCAGGCCGTTGGTCCCGGCCCCGTACCAGGTAACCGGCAGCGGTCCGGCCTCCTTACGGCCCAGCGGGATCGGCATCTTTTCGGGAACATCGTCAAGCCCCACCCGAGGCAGAATCTCGGGGTCGTCGGCTTCCCGCTGACGGGCCGCAAGCTGTGCCGCCCGCTCAACGATTTTCTCTCTCTCATCCCGGTCCATGGCCCGCAGACGGGCTCCCAGCCGGGCTCGCAGGGCGGCTTCCCGCCGGGGCGCCAGTTCGACATCGGGCACCATGGTCAAACAGACGCGATGCTGATTGTCGAGCAGCAGACGGGTGACCAGGTTCCGGATGAAGTCCGGATGCCTGATCTTTTCCCGCAGCCGGGCCAGGACCGGGTCAAGATCGAGCCGGTCAAGCACCGAGCCCTTATGGACCACGGCCGGAAAGATATTGAGCAGGAGTTGCAGGCCATACGGAAAACCGTCGCCGCCGATCTCCCGGCGCTGGAGTTCGATCTGGTGCAGGGCGGCTTCCAGCTGTTCATCGGCGATCCCGTCCCGGGCCACCTTTGCCAGAATTTCCAGCACCAGTTTTTCGACCTCGGGCCCGGCATCTTCGGCGCAGCCTTCGAGACCGCAGCAGAACACCAGCTCGCGATGATCGTCGTCAAGGCCGCACAAAGGAGACGGGGCCCGGCCCAGGGAGGTGGTCTCGAGGGCGTCGAGAAGCGGTGAAGAACTGTTGTCGAGCAGTACCGAACTGAGCAGGTGGGCCTCGATCAACTCCTCGAGGCCGCCGCCGCACTCCAGCAGCCAGCCCACCACCACGTGGCTCCGGTCACCGGGGTCGGGACCCGAGGCTTCGACCGGAAAGCTTTCACAGGCCCGGACCGGCACCCGGCGTCTCGACTCCGGCGCCACCAGGAACGGGGCCCCGGGCTCACGCTTGAATTCCTTCAAGACCCGGTCGGTGAAAATTTCCTGGAGTTCGGCCGCCTCGATATCCCCGTAGGTCAGGAAAAAAGCGTTGCTCGGGTGATAGTAGCGGCGGTGGAACTCCTTGAGCCGGGCATGGCTCAAAAGGGGGATGATTTCGGGGTCGCCGCCGCTGTTGAAACGGTAGGTCGAGGTCGGGAAAAGGTGTTTGCTCAGCCCCTGCCAGAGAAAGTTGACCGGGGTCGCCATGGCCCCCTGCATCTCGTTGTAAACCACGCCCCGAATGGTCAGCGGCGTAGCCGGATCAGCCGGGTCGGAAAATTCGAGCCGGTGGCCTTCCTGGGCGAAATCGAGCTCCTCGAGCCGGGGAAAGAAAACCGCGTCGAGGTAGACATCGAGCAGGTTGAAAAAATCCTTGCGGTTCTGGCTGGCAAAGGGATAGGCGGTCCAGTCACTGCTCGTAAAGGCGTTCATGAA
>WFRT01000025.1 GCA_015486445.1 Pseudomonadota bacterium
ATATGACTTCGCCATGGGGATGGCGATGAACTGCCGCCCAGCGGCGAAAGCGACTCAAGGGGTTTTTATCCTCCATAATCAGATAGTAAGCCAGAGAAAGTATCTGGCGATAGCTGTCGGGGAAACAGCTTTTCAGGTCGTCGATTACGCCCATGTCCTCCCCGATGCGATCAAAAAGATAGGTGGCCCCATAGAAATTTCGCGTGGCAGTAGAAAAAAGGCCCTTTCTATTGCCCTCGGAAGTCGATGCCTTCCGCTTGCGAGTAGGAACAATCTGTTTGGTTTCAGGATCGAGCCGACCAATACACTTGCGCTTGGCTCGGGACTGCTTCTTTTCTTTGTCCCAATAAGAAATCGACTCGTAAGCGTAGGTAATACCGGTTTTCTTGTTCGTTTGATACACAATGGCAGCCATAAGCAATTCCTCCGTTTCATCGTTACAGCAATATAACACGTAACGATGAATATTGCAAGAGAAATTGCGCTTATTCTTTTAATATTCGGCAGTTTATATCACTTTCATCGTTACAATTCACGGGAAGTGGGGTTATTTGCAGTACCCTGAAGTTGTTCTTTGATATCCGTTTTTTTCTCAGCAGCTAGCCGTCTGTGCCCGGGCGGAGTGGATCCCCAAAAATCCCGCAACCCGGGCATAGTGACGGCGGGTTGCTTGGATTTTTTCAGTTTCCACTGGTAGATTATTCTTTTAATTGCTTTTCTGCCTCTTGCTTTTTGAGAAGGTCAATATTCAGATAGCGTTGTTGTCCCCGGCGTGTGCCGGCGATATAACGGAGCCGGGCTGCGTTGGCGAAAGATTTGGGCGCTACAGGTGTCAGAGCCGGAAAGATCCCCGGGGTGCAGCGCGGCCGGTAAAAAATTTACGAAGTTATCAAGGTTGTCCGGTTGAAAAGGTTTGTTCCTATATTGTTTATGATGTTCGTTCTTGCGGCCTGCAACGGGCTCAAGGAGAAGATCGCCAGGCCTTTGCCGGAGTCTTTCCCGCAGCATTTTTCCCTTTATTCCGCAACCGTGGAGCGACGCTCCGCCTGGTGGCTTGAGTTCGGCAGCCCCGAGCTCAACCGGCTGGAAGAGGCCGCCATAAAGCGTAATTTTACCCTGGCCGAGGCCCGGGCCCGCTTGGAGCAGGCGCACTACAAGGCCTTGAAAACCGGGGCCTTGCGCTGGCCCGAAGTCAATCTCGAGGGTGCCCGCAGCCGCCTGCAGTCGGATGGCAAGGGCCGGTCCCGGCAGTTGGAGGACGACTGGTCGGTGGGAGGGGCCGCGGTTTACGAGCTTGATCTCTGGGGCCGGATCCGGGCCCTGACGAAAAGCGACCTGGAGAAATACCGGGCCAGCCGGGAAGATCTCAAAACCGCGGTTATCTCGGTCAGCGGCACCGTGGCAGAAACCTGGGTCGAACTGCTGGCCAGCCGTCGTCATTACGATCTCTTTCAGCAGCAGCTTGAACTCCAGCACAAGCTGCTCAAGGTGGTGGTTAACCGTTTTCCCCTGGGCCAGTCGACGGCGCTGGATATCTACCAGCAGCAGCAGATTATTGAAAAACTCAAGACCGCGATGGTCCCGACCTTGAGCAGCCAGGAAGTGCTCAAGCGCCGGCTGGCGTTGTTGACAGGCAGCTTTGTCATTGATGACGCGCAGTTTACGGCCCGGGAATTTCCCCGGGTTGCAGCCCTGCCGGCCCTGGGGCTGCCGGCTGATCTGCTGGCGGCCCGGCCCGATGTTCGCGCCGCGGGATTGCGGCTTACGGCCGACCAGTGGTCCGTGGCCGCGGCCCGAGCCGACCGCCTGCCGGCCATTCGTCTCACCGCTTCCGGCAGCTACCATGGCGAAGATGCCAATTCCCTGTTTGACAACTGGATCACCAACCTGGCCGCCGGTTTGACGGCCCCGGTATTCGACGGCGGCCGCCGTCGGGCCGAGGTCGGCCGCACCCGGGCCGTGGTCGCCGAGCATCTGGCTTTTTATCGCAGGACGGTGGTCAACGCCGTCCACGAGGTTGAAGACGCCCTGACCCGGGAGCAGGAGGCTTTAGAAACCCTTAAATCGATGCAGAGGCAGCTTGAATTGTCACGCCGCAGCCTGCGCGAGGCCCGGCGCCGCTATCTCAACGGCAACAGCGATTTCATCAATGTCCTGAACGAAGAACTCAACACCCTGCAGTTGGAGCACGATATTATCAGCCAGGAGAAGAAAGTGGTCCTGGCCCGGATTGCCCTTTACCGGGCCCTGGGCGGCAGCTGGCTTGAGAACGTGACGGGGAAAAGGTCTGGAAAATGACGGAACTGCCACAACCAAAAAACAGTAGCGGCCGCGGCCCGGGGGAATTGCCCCGGCGTTCCTGGAAACAGCGCTTCTTTGCGGTCGGTTTGATCCTGGGACTTCTGGTGAGCGGTGGGCTGGCCGCCCGCTTCATTATCAAGAGCCGTCCCCGGGTCAAGCGGCGGCCGCCGGGTGAGATGGTGACCCTGGTTGAAACCGTCAAGGTTGCCCCCGAGGATACCAGGGTCGAGATCCGGGCCCAGGGACGGATGGTTCCGGCCCGGGAGATCATTCTCAAGGCCCGGGTTACCGGCAGCGTCGTTTATCTCCATCCCCACCTGGTGCCGGGTGGAATCATCCGCAAGGGGGAGATCCTCCTGCGCCTCGACGATACCGATTACCGGCTTAATTACCAGCGTTTACAGGATGCCCTGGTGCTCGAGGAGGCCAACCTGCGGCTCGAAGAGGGTAGCCAGACCGTGGCCCGCCAGGAGTGGGAAATGATTCGCAAACTGGGTGGTGAACTTGGCGGGGAGGTTGATGACACAAGCCGTGATCTGGCTCTGCGCAAACCGCAGCTGGCCAAAATCAAGGCCCGGATTAAATCGGCCCGGACCGCCCTGGAACGGGCCCGGGTAGACCTGGAGCGAACCGTGATCCGGGCTCCCTTCAATCTCGTGGTGCGCAGCGAGGATGTGGATGTCGGCAGCGAAGTAACCACTGCCACCCGGATCGCCACGCTGGCCGAGGTCGATGTTTTCTGGGCCGAAATCTCGGTGCCGGTCAGCCGGCTCGACTGGTTCGATCTCCCGGCGAAAGGCCGCCCCGCTTCACCCGTGCGTATCTTTGCCGGGAATGACCCGCCCCGTCCCGGTCGCATCATCTCCCTGGCCCCGGATCTCGACCAGAATGGACTGATGGCCCGGATCCTGGTGGCCGTTGCCGATCCCCTGGGCCTGCGTCACCGTCACCGTCCCCTGCTGCTGGGCACCTTTGTCCGGGCCCGGATCACCGGTTACGCCCTGCGGGGGGTGTTCCGGGTCCCTCGCCTGGCCTTAAGGGACGATGACAGACTGTTTCTGGTCGACGCCGAAAACCGCCTTCATCACCAGCCGGTGCATGTCGTCTGGAAAGACCTTGACAATATTTTTGTCGACCGGGGGCTCAAGCCCGGTGATCAGGTGATTGTTTCGAGCCTGGCCACTCCGATCGAAGGGATGCTGCTGAAGGTGGTGACCCCCCTGGGGCGCGGCGGGGATGAAACGGTAAAGGCGGGGTCCAAAACCGGTGCAGGCAGGGTTTCGCCGGCCGGCGGCCGCGGGAGTGAATGATGGTTTCCGGCCGGATGGAGGAAAGGAAGGATTTTAAGCACTCCGGCGGTCCCATCGGCTGGATGGCCGGCAACCCGGTGGCCGCCAATC
>WFRT01000026.1 GCA_015486445.1 Pseudomonadota bacterium
GGTTGTAGTTGTCACGCTCCTGGCGCTGGCGGGATTTCAGGTAGGAATAGGTCAACATCTTCGATGCCGATTTCCCGTAGGCGGCCGCCTAGAAAAACAAAATCACACTGCCGGCGATGGTCAACAGAACGTTGGCGAAGGCGTAGGCGCCGGTGTAGCCCAGGGCCGGGACCGGGCTCTTGGCCTCGGCGGTCACCACGCTCAGAGAGGCCCCGCTGGTCATCGACCCGGTGATCGCCCCGAGCAGCAGGACGGCGGGAATCTTTAAGATCCTGCGGCCGAAAATGTAGCCTACGGCGACCGGGGCGGTGGTGACGACGATACCGATCAGGAGAAGCTTGGGACCCGCCTGGATGAAGGTTTCGACGATGTCGCCGCCGGCCCGCAGACCGACCCCGGCCATAAAAATCAAAAGCCCGAACTCCATGAAAATCCAGCGGGCGGCGTCGGGCAGGCGGCCGAAAGTGGGTCGCACGGAACGCAGAAAACCGATCACCAGGCCCGAGGTCAGCAGGCCGCCAGCCGACCCCAGACCGATCGAAACCCCGCCGACCTTGACCGAAAAAAGCCCCAGGACCGAACCCGCGGCAATCCCCAGGGCAAAGGTCAGCATATCGGTTTCGGCCACGTCGCGATCGATCACCCCGAGTTTCGCACCGAGCAGGTCGATGTGGTCGGCCGGGCCGGTAACGGTCAGGATGTCACCTTTCTTCAAGGTCAACTCGGGAGAAAGCCGCAGGGGGATGCGCATTCTCTTGATCCCGGTCAGCAGGACACCGAAACTGGTGGCAAGGTTGAGTTCACCCAGCTTTTTCCCCACCACATCCTTGTTGGTAACAATGATCTGGGCTGTGTCACTCATCTTCCGGGTACACTTCTGGGCCGTGATCTCCTCTCCCATGGCCTTGATTTCATCGGTGAAACAGGTAATCTCGCCAAGAATGGTGACAACATCACCCAGTTTCAGGGTGTCTTCGGGGGAGAACTCGACAATCTCCCCGTCCCTCTCAACCCGGGTCACGGCAAAACCGTCCCAGTAGCGTTGTTTCAGTTCGGTGGCCGGAATCCTGGTGAAATCTTCGTTGGTGACCTGATAGACCCGGATCTCCACCGGCGAGGGAGTAATGTTTTCGACCTTGCTCCCCTGGCCTTCGATCTTCCTGGCCTCGGCGGCCAGGTCGATCCCCAGGACCCCCGGCATCAACTTGATGATGGCGATCAGGCCGGCAAGACCAAAAATATAGGTAATGGCGTAGCCGGTGGTGATATTGCCGATGACCGCGTCCGGGCTGACCCCGGCCGGCGGCACCATGTTGCCGGAGCGAATCGCCTCCTGGGCCGCGGCCAGGGTCGGCGAACTGGTCAGACCCCCGGCCAGGATGCCGGCCGCGGTTCCCGGCGGCAGGTCGAAAAGCTTGGTCGCCACGACCGCCAGGCCGAAACCGGTGGCCGCAATGACGAGGGCAAGAAAAAAGTATTTGACTCCGTCTTCCATGAGCACGTCGAAAAACCGGGGCCCGGCCTGGTAGCCGACCGAAAAGATAAACAGGGCGAAACCAACCGATTGAGCGCCGGGCGACATCTTGAAACCGAAATGGCCGAAAAAGAGCCCGGCAAACAAAACCCCGGCTACCGAGCCCAGGGAAAAGCCTTTAATCTTGAGACCACCGATCAGGTAACCGATGCCGAGAATCAAAAACAGGGTCAGGACCGGCTGCTTCTGGAGCAGGTGAAAAAGCTGGGAGGACATTTGCAACTCCTTTTCCGTAGGGTTGGAAAAACTTGAAAATCGGCGGTCGGCCCGCCGGCAGGACGGACGAAGGACCGGGGATAGATAATACCGGAGGAGAAAAGCAGCGGCCCGGCAAGCTGCGGGGCTTTTACATATTTTAGCATATCGGGTGCCATCATGCAAACCGGCCGGCAACCCTTCCCCTCCTTTCTCCCGACGGGGATTATCTTTTTCGATAGCCGGCGGCTTTCTCATCGACAAATCCGATTAGACTTGCGGGCCGGCCGCGTGTTATTTTAAGGGTTGTTCTGAAAATCTCGCCACGCCGGCGAAAACCGGTGAAAAACCCTGAATAATCGAGGCTCAAGAATCATGAAAAAGATCATCGCCAAGCTGAAAATGCCGGCCGTCTTCGGCCTGGCCCTCGGCCTGCTGTTCTGCGCTGCCGGGGCCCGGGCCGACGCCCTGGCGCCTTTCAAAGGGGAAAAGGGAACAATCAAGATTTCCGGGGGCACGGCCCATATTCCGGTGATGAAGGAGATGGCGAAACGGATCATGCGCTTCAATCCAAAGATCCGAATCAGCCTTGCCGGGGGCGGTTCGGGGGTCGGCATCAGGCAGGTGGGCGAAGGGCTTGTAAACATCGGCAACTCGGGCCGGCGGCCGACCGCCAACGAGATCGAAAAATACCATCTCAGCCTTTTTCGCTGGGCCGTGGACGGGGTAGCCGTGGCCGTCAACCCGAAAAACCCGGTCCGCGACCTAAGCAAAAGCCAGCTCAAAAAGATCTTCTCCGGCCAGATCGAAAATTGGAAGGAGCTGGGCGGAGAAGACCGCTCCATCAACCTCTACACCCGGGACAAGGCCAGCGGCACCCGAGCGGTTTTCTGGAAAAAAGCCCTGGACAAGGGTGAAATCAGCCCCCGGGCGAATTTTGTGCCCTCCAACGGGGCGATGAAATCGGCGATCGCCACCGATCCCGGCGGCATCGGCTACCTGTCGGCGGGAAACCTGGATAAAAGTGTTGCCGCGGTGGCGATCGAGGGAGTCGAACCCTCGCTTAAAAACATCAAAAGCGGGGTCTACAAAATCAGCCGGAGCCTGTTCAGCAACACGAAAGGTACGCCCGGCGGCCTGACGAAGAAATTCATCGATTACCTCTACTCCCCTGCAGGACAACGGCTGATCGCTGAAAAAGGCTTCATCCCGGTAGCACGATGAAGCCCGCCCCGGCAGCCGAAAAACTCTTTTTCGGCGCCGCCCTGTTCAGTGCCTCGATCAGCCTTTTCATCCTGCTGTTCATGGTCGTCCTCGGCCTGCCGCTCTTCAAGGACGGATTTTTCCTCCGCCTGTTTACCGACCCCTGGCGGCCGGACCACGGGCTTTACGGAATTTCGGCGATGATCGCCGGCACCCTGGGCGTCTCCTTCCTGGCCCTGGTCCTGGCCCTGCCACTGAGCCTGGGCTGCGCCATCCTGATCAGCATCATCAGACCGCCGGTCTTCGGCCGCCTGCTGGAAAAAACGGTCCAGTTCATGACCGGGATTCCGACCGTGGTTTTAGGTTTTGTCGGCGTGTTCCTGCTGGTGCCGTTCATCCGAGAGCAGTTCGGCCACGGTTCGGGCCGCTGTCTGCTGACCGCCGCCCTGGTGCTGGCGGTACTCATCGCCCCGACCATGATCCTTTTCTTCTGCGACAGCTTCTCCCGGATTCCCGCCTCCTGGCTCAGGGCCGCCGACGCCCTGGGCTGCACGCCGATGGAGAAATTCCGCCACGTCATCCTGCCCAACTCGCTGCAGGGACTGGCCGGCGGCACCATTCTCGCGATGGGCCGGGCCGTCGGCGACACCATGATCGCCCTGATGCTGGCCGGCAACGCGGTCGCCGCGCCCCACGCGCTGCTCGATCCGGCCCGGACCCTGACCGCTCACATCGCCCTGGTGGTGGCGGCCGATTTCGACAGCCTGGAATTCAAGATTATCTTCGCCTGCGGTCTTCTTCTCTACGCCATCACCCTGGCCATGACGCTGCTGATCCGCGGCCTTGACCGCGGCAACGGAGGGCGGACATGGTAAGAGCCCCCAGGCTGCGGGACCGGGCCCTCATCGCCTTTTCCTGGTTTTCGGGTCTCGGGCTGCTGGCAATCTTTGCTGTGGTTATCGGTTTCCTGCTGGCCCGGGGCTGGTCGAGCCTGCGGCCGGAGCTGATTTTCGGCGACACCCCGCCCGTCCAGGCCCTGCTTTTCCGGCAACAGGTCTTCGACGGCCTTTTTCCGGCCATCATCGGCACCCTCTCCCTGGTCCTGCTGGCGATGACCATCGCCGTACCCCTGGGGCTTGCCGCCGGGATCTACATGGCTGAATACTGTCGGGGGAGCGCCAGGCGGCTGGGCCTTTTTTTCGACATCCTGGCCGGGGTTCCTTCCATCGTCATCGGCCTTTTCGGGCTTTCGCTGACCATCTTCCTGCACCGCCACTTTTTCGGCCGGCTCTACCCCTGCCTGCTGGTCTCCGCCCTGGCCCTGGCCTTCCTGGTGCTGCCCTACCTGATCAGGAGCACCCAGACGGCCCTCGAAGAGATTCCCCGGACGGTCAGGTTGAGCGCCCCGGCGCTGGGCGCCAGCCGCCTGCAGAACATTTTCCTGGTTCTCCTGCCCCGCTCACTGAAGGGCATCAGCAGCGGCATTCTCCTGGCCACCGGCCGCTGCGCCGAAGATACCGCGGTAATCATGCTTACCGGGGTCGTGGCCAGCGCCGGCATACCCCGCTCGCTGCTCGGCAGCTACGAGGCCCTGCCCTTTTACATCTACTACATCTCCTCCCAGTACGGCAGCCGGCAGGAGCTGCAGAACGGCTTCGGAGCGGCCGTCATCCTGTTGTTTGTCTGCGCCCTGCTGTTTACCGCCGCCCTGGTTGTCCGACACCGACTGGCGAAAAGATTCTTTCACCGGTGATCCCGCGGGTTGCCCGGGCACGACGCCCGCCGGGAACCATTCAATGCCGGTCATGCAACTGTAAAGGTTTATGGAAACAGAAGATAAAATCATCATCAAAGAGCTCTCCTTTGCCTACCGCCGCCGGCCGGTATTGGACCGGGTTGCGGCCGCCATTCCCGCAAGCATGATTACCGCCATAGTCGGTCCTTCCGGCCAGGGCAAATCGACCCTGCTGATGACCTTGAACCGCCTCTGGGAGGAGATCCCCGGGGCCCAAGCCAGCGGCAGCATCAAAATCAGGTTCAACCGGGACTGGATCGAAATCAACTCCCCGAAGGTCGACCCGCCCTGGCTCAGGGCCCGGGTGGGCATGGTTTTCCAGGCTCCCAACCCGCTGCCGGCCAGCATCTACAAGAACATGGCTTTCCCGTTGAAAATAGCCGGGGTCAAAAACCGAAAGGAAGTCGATGAAAGGGTGGAAAAGGCCCTGCGGCAGGCCTTTCTCTGGACCGAGGTAAAAGACCGGCTGACCGACGACGCCAGAACCCTTTCCGGCGGGCAGCAGCAGCGTTTGTGCATCGCCCGGGCCCTGATTCTCGAACCCGAGATTCTCCTGCTCGACGAACCGACCTCATCCCTCGACGCCGAAGCCGGGGCGGTGATTGAAGATTTGCTCAGCGAATTGAAAAGCGATTGTACCCTGGTAATGGTCTCGCACTACCAGGAACAGGTCCGGCGGATCGCCGACCGGGTATTCAGGCTGGAAAACGGAATCCTCAAACCCGCCGACATGCCATAGGCGACCCGGGCCCCGCGGCCGGGGCCGGAACCGGTAACCATGGCGGCCCTTTTTTAAAAACCGTCGCCGCCCTCTTTTACCCTGACCAACTTTCCCTTTTTAACCTGGAAGATAGCCGTTTTCCGGATTGTCGGCGGGTCGGAATACGGCGCTTCCGGGGCCCGGTCGAGATAGGTTACGAGAATGCGGCCGGAAGGGGCGACGGCAAGGGTAACAAGCCGGATGCGGTCTCCAAGCGGAACCCGGTCGGTATTTTCCAGGCGGCCGGCCCGGTTGAGCACCAGGTTTAAGAGGCGAAAATTGCCCGAGCCGCCGTAGTTTTCCAGGGTGACCACGACCCCGTCGCCAAGCCCGTCGCGGTTGAAGTCGAAAACCGCCGTGGCCAGTACCCGGATATCGAGATGGTCTGTCTCTTATACACA
>WFRT01000027.1 GCA_015486445.1 Pseudomonadota bacterium
GATCGGTGATTTCTTCGATCTCTACCCCGATCTCAAGGCCGACCTGGCCCGGCTCTCCCGCCACAGCGATCTCATCCTCTGCCAGCTGGTCGATCCCTTCGAGCTGGAACCGCCGCCGCCCGGCCGCTACCGGATCAGCGACGGCCGACATTTCGCCCTGCTCGACAGCGGCAGTCGCGAGGCCCTCAAGACCTGGCGGGAAAAGTTCCAGGCCCGGCGGGACAGGATCGCAGAGATCGCGGCCGCCCTGCAGCTGCCCCGGGTGGAAATCATCACCAGCAGTGAACTGAGCGGGTTTTTTGCCGACCTGCGCCGGCAGCAGCCGAAAAACGGCCGCGGGAGGGCGGCATGAATCCCTCTACTGTCACCGGCCCGGGCGAGGCTCTGGCCGGGCTGAAAGACATCCACCTGCCGGCCCCGCCTTCCTGGTGGCCGCCGGCCCCGGGCTGGTGGCTGGCCGCGGGACTGGTCATCCTCCTGGCAACCCTGCTGGCCCGCTACCTCCTGCGCCGCCGGGCCGCGATGAAACCGGTGCGGCTGGCGCTGGCCGAACTCGAGAAAATCGGGCTGCCGGCGGCCGACGAGTTCGAAGACCCCGAAACCCGCCGAAAATTTCTCCTGGAGATCTCGACCCTGCTGCGCCGTTTCTGTCTCCTGTACCATCCCAACCGGCAGGTCGCCGAGCTTTACGGCCGCGACTGGGTCGCCTTCCTGGCTGATGTCGCCCCGGCCGCGGCCCGGGAATTCTTTCTTGCCGAGCTGGCCCCGCTGGAGCTGGTTTACGCCCCGGAAAGGATCCTGCGAAAAGCCTCGTTCGACCCCCGGAGGCTGCGGAACGCGGCCGAAAAATGGCTGCTCGAACAGAAGAAAAGCGCCCGCCGCCAGGCGGCCGGGGACGGAGGCCGCCAATGATCAGCTTCGCCTGGCCGCTGGTTTTCTGCGCCCTGCCGCTACCCCTGCTGGTCTGGCTGCTGCTGCCCCGGGCCCGCGGCCGGGAAGGGACCGCCCTCAAGGTGCCCTTCTTTGCCGAATTGGCCGGCATCGCCCCCGGCCGCGGGGGCTCGGGAAAGAAGTTTTTCAAGTTCGCCGCGGTCTGCGCCTGGCTGCTGCTGGTGGTCGCCGCGGCCCGGCCGCAGTGGATCGGCAAACCCGTTTCCCTGCCGGTCAGCGGCCGCGACCTGCTGCTGGCGGTCGATGTCTCCGGCAGCATGAAGGTCAAGGACATGGAGATCGGGGGAGAGCCGGTTAATCGGCTGACGATGATCAAGAAGGTGGCCGGAGACTTCATCCGGCGGCGGCGGGGCGACCGCATCGGCCTGATCCTGTTCGGCACCCGGGCCTATCTCCAGGCTCCGCTCTCCCTCGACCGCAAGACCGTCAACCAGCTTCTGCAGGAAGCGATGATCGGCATCGCCGGGGAGAAAACCGCGATCGGCGACGCCATCGGCCTGGCCGCCAAGCGGCTAAAGGAGAGACCCGGAAAAAAGAAGGTGCTGATCCTGCTGACCGACGGCGCCAACACGGCCGGCTCGATCTCCCCGCTCAAAGCCGCCGAACTGGCCAAAGAGCTGGGCATGACGATTTATACGATCGGCATCGGGGCCGACCGACTGACGGTCGAAACCTTCTTCGGCCGGCGGACGGTCAACCCCTCGGCCGACCTCGATGAAAAGACCCTGAGCGCCATTGCGAAACTGACCGGGGGCCGCTATTTCCGGGCCCGTGATACCCGGGAGATGGAAAAGATCTATGCCCTGATCGACCGTTTCGAGCCGGTCGTCGACCAGGACAAAACCTTGAGACCGGTCCGCGAACTCTTCTTCTGGCCCCTGGGCGCGGCCCTGCTGCTGGCCTTTGTCATCCTGCTTTGGGGGCGGGATGAAAACTGAGCGTCAAGACCGTGGTTTTTATGATTACTTAACCGATGGGTAACTATTCAGCTAAATTCTATCTCCCCCTCTTTCAGGAGGGGGCGGGGGTGGTTTTTCTGAGCGGTTTCGGAAAGATTTCGTCGTTTTTCCCAGCGAGCGGGAGCCCATAAGCATTGCAACTGTCTGAGCGTAAGCGAGTTTTGCAATGCGGGCGAAGCGAGCGCTGGAAAAACAGAAA
>WFRT01000028.1 GCA_015486445.1 Pseudomonadota bacterium
CCGTTGGGCGCATTGCAAAACTCGCTACGCTCAAACAGTTGCAATGCTTATGGGCTCCCGCTCGCTGGGAAAAACAACGAAATCTTTCCGAAATCGCTCTGAAAAACCACCCCCGCCCCCTCCTGAAAGAGGGGAGATAAAATTCAGCTGAATAGTTACAATGAAAGTTGATTCATTATGTTTCACGGGGAACAGAGGAAAAAAATAGGGGTCATGGGGGTTGGCAACCTGCTTCTGGGTGATGAAGGGGTGGGTATCCACCTGATTCGCTACCTTGAGCAGCATTTTGTTATGCCGGCGGAAGTGGAACTGTACGACGGTGGCACTGCCGGTTTGTATCTTTCCACTTTTGTTGAAACCTGTCGGGCGTTGATCGTTGTTGACGCCCTGGCGATTGCGGCTCAGCCGGGGACTATCAGGGTCTATTACGATGATGAGGTAAAGCCCGGTCTTCTCCAGACAAACTTGTCGCCCCACCAGGTGGGTTTTCTCGAAACTATTGAATTATGCCGTCTGCAGGACCGGGAGCCGGAAAAGCTGGTGGTGGTCGGCATCTGTCCGGAGCAGATAGAAGCCGGGGTTGAACTGTCAGCGACAATCAGGGCGGTACTTCCGCTTCTTGCTGATGAAGTTATCAACCAGTTATTACGGCTTGGGGTTACGGTTACGCCACGGCAAGAGGTCCTCGATGCATGAGCTGTCTCTTGCCCAGAACTTGATTGAGCAACTGGTTCGGCTGGCCGCTGAACAGCATGCCGGCCGGGTGGTAAAGGCAAGGGTACGGATCGGCCCTCTGGCCGGGGTGGTTGTCGATTCGTTTGGTTTCGGTTTTGATGCCGTCAAAAGTATGTTTGCCGTAACCTGTGAGACCGTACTCGAATTGGATTGTCCATCAGCCGGCTACCGTTGCCTGGTTTGTGGCCGGGAGGATGATCAGCGCAAACCGGCGGATGCTCCCTGTCCTGATTGTGGAGAAAAGGGAAAACAGTTTCCGGTTGGTGATGATGAGCTGATCCTGCTGCAGGTTGAATTGGAAGGAGAAGATGGTGATAAAATTGCCGGATAGGAAAGAGGGGAGAACTGAACATGTGTGACCAGTGTGGTTGTCATACGCCTGTTGATGGCAACCCGGCAAAGGAAACGAAAGAGACCGTGACCCTTACGGTCAAGGAGAGCCTTCTGGCTGCCAATGATGAGCAGGCGGCAATCAATCGACGCCATGCTGAAAGCCAGGGAACGGTGGTGATAAACCTGATCAGCGGTCCGGGAGCCGGTAAAACAACCCTGCTCGAAAAAACCATTGATATATTGGACAAGGAGTTGAAAATCGGGGTGTTGGAAGGGGATATTGAGACCGAACGGGACGCGGAGCGCATCCGTTCACATGGTATCCCGGTGGTAGCGCTTACTACCGGCGGCGCCTGCCATCTCGATGCACCGCTCGTTTACCGGGGGTTGCAGCAATTGGATGATCTGACGGGGAAAGATGCTCTTGATATCATCTTTATCGAAAATGTCGGCAACCTGGTCTGTCCGGCGACCTTTGCTCTCGGGGAACACTTTCGCGTTGTCCTGCTGTCGGTTCCCGAGGGCTCAGATAAACCGGCTAAATACCCCCGGGCCTTTCTAACTTCCCAAATTTTTCTGGTAACCAAAAAGGATCTGTTGCCACACTTTGATTTCTCTCTCGAAGAAGTTAAATCTGATGCTCTGGGGATTAATCCTTCACTGCAGATACTGCCGTTGTCGGCGGCAAGTGGCGAAGGTGTTCATGACTGGATTCACTGGTTGCGGGAGATAGTCAAGGATCGCCAGCCGAGCGTCGTAGCTGGGGAGTCCTTATATCGTTAATCTGAATCAATCTGCTGAAATACCTCGATAAACTTCATCACCATGATATCATAAGGTATCATGATGATGGAAAGCTGTCGGCCCGGCCGGGAGACCGGCTGCAGCCGCCAATCCCCCCGGCCGGACCCGGTTTTCTTCCGGCCGTCATTTCATTGTCCCAGGCCCCTTTCCCCCTTTCTGCTGCGTCCCCCAACCCGCATCGTTTTTTCGCAAGCCTGTCTTTTTGTCCTCTTTCATGAAGCCTTCACGACTCTTTCGTTAAAAGGCTGGAGGGTTTGATGCGAACATCGTTAGACCTTTTGGTTTACAGATGTTTAACGGTCGTGTCGGGCACCGGTCGAGCCGGTGATTACAGGAGGGCGGGCAGATGCGGGCAGGAAAAAGTCGTCACCGGATTATTTTTCTTTTCGCCGGGATCGCCCTGGCCGGTTTTACCCTGCTGCGGGCCCTGCTGGTGGCGGCAAATTGGTCGGAGATTGGTCACAGTGCGAAAGTCCTGCTCTATATTTTTACTGTCGGCTTAACCTATGATGTTGCCTTTATCATCTATTTCAGCCTCTTTTTCTCTTTTATTCTCCTGGTCCTGCCCGAGCGCTTTTACAAAAGCCGGTTAAACTCGTATTTCCTGACCCCGGCCATCGCTTTCCTGCTCCTCTACGGGTTCTATTTTACCCTGCTGGCGGAATGGTTCTTCTGGGACGAATTCCATACCCGGTTCAATTTCATCGCCATCGACTATCTTGTTTACTGTCACGAAGTAACCCGGAACATCTACGAGTCGTACCCTCTTTTCCCCCTGCTGTCAGGGGTGTTTCTGGCGGCCGCCGCCAGCCTGTGGGGAATCGGGAAAAGGCTGCGGGAATATCTTGCAATCACTGAGCCCCGGTCTCACCGGGCCGTTTGGTCAGCGGTTTTGGCAATCGCTACGGTTGCGGTATATTTTCTGGTCGGACAGCCCCTGCATGAACAGTCTCTGAACAACTACTGCAATGAACTGGCGGCCAATGGCCCCTACCAGATGGTTGCAGCATTTCGCAACAACGAGCTCGATTATCGCTGTTTTTACGCCCTGGGTGATGACTTAAGGCTTTCCCGGCGGCTGAAAAAGCTGGTTGTCCAGGGCAATTCCCATCTTTTGCATCATGGCGGGCTCTATGATCTAGAGCGGATGACGGTAAATCCCGGACCGGAGAAAAGAATGAATGTTTTCCTGGTGACGGTGGAAAGCCTGAGCGCCCGGTACCTGAAACGCTTCGGCGAGCGGCGCAACATCACTCCATTTATGGATCGGTGGTTCAGGCAGGGACTGTTTTTCACCAATTTCTATGCCACCGGGACGCGAACCGTCAGGGGCCTGGAGGCCATCTCTCTGTCGTTCCCGCCAACTCCGGGAAGGTCGCTGATCAAGCGTCCGGAAAGTCCCGGTTTCCAGACCCTGGGGGAGGTTTTTGCCCGGCGTGGTTATGACGTGGCCTTTATTTACGGAGGCCGGGGCTTTTTCGACAACATGAACAGCTTTTTTTCCCGGCACGGGTATCGCTGCGTGGACCAGGGTGACTTCAGCGGCGAGGAAAAAACCTTCAGCAACGCCTGGGGACTCTGCGACGAGGATCTTTTTGCCCGGGCCCTGGTCGAAGCCGACCGGGATCATGAACGGGGCAGGCCCTTTTTCTTTCAGTTGATGACCACCAGCAACCACAAGCCTTTTACCTATCCGCCCGGCCGGATAGACATCCCTTCCGGACACGGCCGCTCGGGAGGGGTCAAGTATACCGATTATGCCCTGAGAAAATTTATCTCGGCCGCGAAAACCAAGCCCTGGTTCGCCAACACGGTCTTTGTTGTGGTTGCCGATCATTGCGCCCACAGTGCCGGCCGGGCCGGCCTGCCGGTCGCCAGGTATCACATTCCCCTGTTCTTTTACGCCCCGGCCCTGATTCCTCCAGGGGAAATCGATAAATTGTCAAGCCAGATTGACCTTGCCCCGACCCTGCTGGGATTACTGCATATTTCTTGCCGGAACGCTTTTTTTGGAGGTGATGTCCGGCGCCCCGATTTTCACTCCCGCGCCCTGATTGCCAATTACGTGAAACTGGGACTGCTGGAAGATGACAGGCTCATGGTCCTCTCCATCCACCGGCAAATCACGGAGCAGAAAAAACCGTACTGTGAGAGCGCCAGGGTACGGGGGCGAAGCGGCCTGCTTTCCGACTGCCAGGCTTTCTACCAGGGGGCCGACTATGTTGTCAGGAACAAGGTTAATGCCGTCAGGTAGCGTTTTCGCTCTGGTGCGGCTCGGCAGCCGGGGTGGGATCGTCAAATTGCCGGTACACCTTTTCGATGCGGCCGAAAACCTCAGGCCAGGTCGAGGTACGCAGGACTTTTTTCAGGGGATGGGCGCAGATAAACTGCTGGCGCCGGACGAGGTCGAGCTGGTGGGAGAGGGCGTTGACCAGGGCCTGGCGAAAGGGCTCTTCACCCGCGGGCCGGGGC
>WFRT01000029.1 GCA_015486445.1 Pseudomonadota bacterium
AGGAGCCTGTTTCTGGTCGGCCTCGGCCCCTCCCCCGACCCGGAGACCAGGGAACATTTTACCAGGCTCGTCCGGGATCTGCCGAAAAAAACTCCGCTGCTGGTACTCAGCCATTTTTCCCGGGCCTGGGCCAAGCTCTGCGCCGATTCCGACCGCCCCATGCTCTGGCTCTCCGGCGACACCCACGGCGGCCAGGTCCGGCTGCCGACCTGGATCTGGAAAATTTTACGGATCAAGCCCGATCCCGAACACATGGCCGGCCTTTTTCACCAGCCCGGCCGCCACCACCAGTGGCTCTATGTCAACCGCGGTCTCGGCACCACGGCCGGTTTTCCCTTGCGCCTCGGCGTCCGGCCGGAGATCACGGTCTTCAGTTTCAGAGCCGCAAAACCCGGGAGCCGGCCATGAGCATCACGGCCGGCCGCCTTTACCGCTACCTGCTCTTCAGCCTTCTCGGGCTGCTGGCTCTCCTGGCAGCCTATCGCCTGGGCCATAGCCCGCAGCCCCCGGCCCGGCCGGGAACCGTTTTCTACAATTTTGAAAACGACTCCCAACTCGACCACATCAACTGGCAGTGCGGCACAACCTTTCGCCGGGTGCAAAAACATGCGGCCGATGGCCGCTGGAGTCTTGCAGTCACGATGTACCCGAAGCCCAACCCCTGGCCGGGATTCGGCACCGGGTTTACCAGGGGCATCGCGCCCGGCGGCAGCCTGGAGCTTGCGATCTTCAATCCCGCCTCCCGGCCGCTCAAGCTCTCCTACCGCATCGACGACCGACCCAATCCGCCTTACAGCGACCGCCTGAACGGTCACGTCATCCTGCAGCCGGGCGCCAACTCCGTATGCTTTGACTTTTCCCGGCTCAAGACCCCGGGCACCCGGCGCCGGATCAAACCGGAAAGCATCTACCGCTTTTTCCTTTTCCTCCATCACCCTGAAAACACAACCACGATCTACATCGACCACCTGGGGGTGGTCCGTTGTCCTTCAGCCGGCCGGCCGGAAGGAGCCCGGAAACAGCCCCCGGCAGAAAACCCCAACCCCACCGCAACAGGAGAAAACCGTGGACATGAAACTTTTTCTGACCATCTTCGGTACGGTCTTTCTGGCTGAGCTGGGAGACAAAACCCAATTTGCCACGATGCTGTTCGCCACCGACCGCAGCACCAGCCGGCTGACGGTTTTCCTGGCCGCCTCCCTGGCCCTGGCGGCGGCCACCGCAATCGGGGTCCTGGCCGGCCACCTGCTCTCCCAGTATGTCAGCGAAAAACTGCTCCACTTCATCGCCGGGGGCGGTTTCCTGGTCATCGGCGGGGTCCTGGTTTTCAAGGCCCTGGCTTAGCCAGCACGGCATCGACAGCCGCCTGGGCCGCCAGCAGACCGAAAACTCCGGGCATGAAAATGGCGCTGGGCTGGATGCGGCGCTTGCGGCCCCGCTGGTAGTACTCCTCCCGCTCCTCCGTACTGAACTCTTCGGGATCACGTGACCGGACGGCAGCCGGCTCCGGGGAGTAAACCACCTTGACCTCTCCCCGGCCGACCCCTTCGCGACGCAGCTGCTTGCGCATCACCCGGGCCAGGGGACAACCCCGGGTGGCAAAGAGATCGGCCACCTCGACCAGCTGCGGCCGGCTGCGGCCGGCCGCCCCCATGGAGGAGATAAAATCAATTTTACGGCTCAGGCAGGCGCGAATCAGATCAAGCTTCGGGGCGGCCCCGTCGATGGCATCGATCAGGAAATCATAGTCCCGCCCGGAAAGAAGCTGCTCAGCGGTGTCGTGGTGGTAGAAAACCTGTCGGCAGTCGACTTCGACATCAGGGTTGATATCACGCAACCGGGCGGCCGCAACCTCGACCTTGGGCCGACCGAGGGTGGAGGTCAGGGCGAAAAGCTGACGGTTGACATTGGTTTCGCCAACCAGGTCGAAATCGACCAGGGTCAAACGACCGATGGCGGACCGTCCCAGGGCCTCGGCCGCAAATGAACCCACGGCTCCAAGCCCGACAACCGCCACGTGAGCCGCGGCCAGGCGTTCGAAACCATAGTCGCCATAGAGCAGGCGGAGCCGGGAAAAACGGGTCTTACCCCGGGCTGGAGAAGTCATTGCCGCCCCCCCTCTTTTTCCGCCAGGCCCAGAAAACGAAAAGCGTTGGCGGTCGTCAGCCGGGCCGTCTCCGCAACCGTCCAGCCCCTGAGCCCGGCCAGAGCCGCCGCCACCGAGGCCACGTCCCGGGGCTCGGTGGCGCCTTTGGCGACAAAATGGGTGCCGATATAGGGGGCGTCGGTTTCCAGCAGGATCCTCGCCGCCGGGATGTCAGCGGCACAGGCCCGCACCTTTTTCGCCCCGGGCCGGGTCAGGCCGCCGCCAAAACCGATATAATATCCCAGTTCCAAAAACCTGTCCATCAACTTCGGGCCGCCGCCGTAGGCATGCAGAACCCCGACCACCCCGGGATAGTCTCTCAAGATCAGATAGAGCGGCTCAAAGGCCCGGCGGCAGTGCAGGAGCACCGGCAGACCCAGGATCCCGGCCAGTTCGAGCTGGGCCCGCAGGGCCTCTTCCTGGTCCCCGGGAGAAAACTTTTCCAAAGCGTAATCAAGCCCGATTTCCCCGATGGCCACGGGCCGGCGCAGGCGGGCCAGCTGTCTGAAAGGCTCCGGGGAAAAGCCCCCCTTCCGGCCGAGCCAGGCGGGATGCTTGCCGACCGCGGCATAGAGCCCCGGCCGGGCCCCGGCCAGGCGACAGGCCTGGCGGCTGGAGACCAGGTCGTAGCCCGGCACCAGGAAAAAATCGACCCCGGCCTTTTCGGCCCGGGCCAGGACCCCGTCAAGATCGTCCCGCAGGGGGGGATCGGTCAGGTGACAGTGGGAATCAAAGAGTTTCATCTCACGCTACCGAAAAAACCAGCACAAAAAAGGGGCACCGTTTCCGGTGCCCCTTTACTTTTCACCTCAGCGGCCGCCTGGGCACAGCTATTTTACTTCTGGTGCTCGGCCCGCAGGGTCGCGGCCAGATCCTTGATCTCACCCAGATCGTCGACCATTGCCGCCCAGCCGTACCAGTAGGCGTAGTCGGGGTTGACATGGAACTGCCCCTGGTAGGTACGCATCCGGTGCTTCATGTACATCCGGAAAAGAACCTGCTCGATGTGCGACGTCTCGCCCGGCAGGGTCTTGTAGCTGTTGCCGTCAGCCTTGGCATAGTCGGTGCGCAGGAAGTAGAGGAAATCGGGATAGGCAAAAGCCTGGGCGTTGCGCTTTTTGAGAATGCCGTCCTTGTAGAGCCCGGCCACGATATCGATGCCTTGAGCCAGCAGGCGATCGGCCTTCTTCATCATGGAGTCGCCCATCTCAAGCTGGGTGCGGGCATACTTTTCCGAGTGACAGCGGCTGCAGACCTTGATCATCTTGTTGCGTTCCGTATCGAACGCTTCCTTGGTCAGGCGAGCCAGGTCAACCGCTTTGACCGCCTCGAGGCGGGCCGTCGGTTTGCCGGTATTGGGATCGAGCACCCCCAGGGCCTTCAAGATCGTAACCTGGTCGGCGGCCCACTGCTTGTCCTGGGGCAGGGGCAGACGCACACCGAGGAATCCCCAGGCGGTATGGTTGTTGTGGGTGCCGTCGGGCAGATGACAGGTCTGGCAGGTCGGAGCCGGGGCATCCTTGGGCAGGTGGCCGGCCAGCCGGGAAAACCAGCGGGATCCATGCTTGGAACTCGACCACATCTCCCACTGGGGATGGTCGTAGCCCATGTGGCACTGCCGGCAGGCCCGGGGATCCTGGGCTTCCTTCTTCGAAAAGCTGTGCCGGGTATGGCACTCGTCGCAGGAGTTGTTCTGGTAGCGATAGCCCTTGTCATGCTGGGCTTTCTTCTGGGCTTCGGTCTTGATGCCCATGTTGTGACAGCCGCCGCAGCCGCGGCCGCCCTCCATCAGTTCGTCGGGTTCGACATGGGTGATCGGCAGGGCGTTCATCGAGGTCCAGCCGACATTGTGCTTGCCCTTGATGAAAGAGTCAAACTGCTCTTCGTGACACTCTTTACAGACATGTTCGTCCGGCAGCTGGGCCAGGTTGGCGTTTTCCGCCTTGTCGTGCTTGGTGCCGTGACAGTCGGCGCAGCCGACCTCCTCTTCGTGGTGTTTGCTGACCTTCCAGTCCTGGACCTGGCCCGGAGAAACCTTGGAGTGGCACTCGATGCATTTATCGGAATCCCCGGCGGTAGCCGGAGCAATCCCGAACCCGAGCCCGACAACCGCGAGCATCAAAACCAACAACCCGCATTGCCAAAACCTCTTCTTCATCTCTTTCCTCCTTCTACAACTTTCATTGACAAAAAATCATATCCACCGCCACGGCTCCAATGAAGCCGGTGAGTGACCAGCCCAAAACAGACTCACCCCGCTTGCTGGCAGGATGCAGTATTGGATTAATCTAATCATATATATTTGCCCGCTTTAATGCAAATATTTTCATGTTAAGTTCCGGTTAATTTCGCCCCGCGGGTCCGGCCGCCCGGCGAGAATCTCCCGCAACCGGTTGACAAGCAGGCAGAACCGGGGATAATCTAGAATTACAGTTACGCCAGGCTCTTTCAATCTCACCGCCAACCTTTTTGCGAGGAGAAAAAAATGATTACACCGCAATTCACCTCCCCCCCCATTTGCGCAAGCCCGGAAGAGATCAGGAAAATCCTGCTGCAGGCTGAAACCATTGCGGTTGTCGGTCTTTCACCGAAACCGGAAAAAGAGAGCCACCAGGTAGCCAGATACCTGCAACAGGCCGGCTACCGCATTATCCCGGTCTATCCCAGGGGCGATAAAATACTGGGGGAAAAGGTCTACCCCAACCTGAGCGCGATCGAGAAAAAAATCGACTTGGTCGACATCTTCCGTAAAAGCGATCACCTTCCGGCAATTTTCTCCGAAGCCCTGGCCCGGGGCGACGTCGACTGCATCTGGGCCCAGCTGGGACTCTTCAACAACGATGCCGCCCGCCGGGCCCTTGACGCCGGCGTCAAGGTGGTCCAGGATCGCTGCACCAAGGTAGAACACCAAAGACTCATAGCCGCGCAGACTCTCTGAGCCCGGCAGCCGGGAACCGGCCGGCATCCTGCCGACACACCCGGCCCGCCGAAACCGCGACAAAAGATTCCGGCTACTTGCTGGTGGTATAGCGGGAAAGAACCTGGAGAAAATGGGCCACGACCGGGGGCGGGTTCTGGATCCGGGAGCCCTGGAACACTTCGGTTGCGGTGAGACCGGTCAACCCGTAGAAGTTCTCGGTCGCCCCATAGTCGACATTGATTACCGAGCCGGCCAGCGAAACCCCGGCAAACAGCCCCCGGGAACGGGAATAGGTGTAGACTTCGGCCTTTAACGTGATATCGGTGGCTGCCGACATGTTCCGCCCCACCGGGCCTGCCGCCGCGGCCGCATCCCCGCCCAGGGTGAATTTGCCCCGGGCCAGCTGTTCGATACTCTGCTTGCTTTTGAAAACCATGATCGCGTCGATCGACTGGACCCCGGCCTGGAAACCGAGACTGCCGCCCATCAGGGTCACGAAAACCGGGTAGGACCAGCTGCCGTCATCCTTGCGCTTGACAACCACCCCCCAGCCGTAGCGGCCGCCGGCAATAAAACCGGCCTTGATGATCCCCGGAATCACGGCAATCGCCTGGGCGTTGCGCAGCAGGGCCGGCGGCGCGGAGTGTTCCGGAATCTCGGCAAACTGGCGGATGACATCGGTACAGATCTCAACCTTGGCAATCTCCTTGGCATTGTCGGCCAGGGAGACCGAAACCGGCAGCAGCAGGGATACCACCAGGGCCGTCAGCAATATTTTTCCAGAGCGTTTCATCATGGTTCCTCCTTAAAGACTTTTTGAAAGGATAAAATAATCAGGACTTTCACTCCAACTCCGGCAATCGTCTCCGGCCGCCACCCGGACCGGGCCCGGAAACTCTATCCTGACCCCGCCCCCTGAAACCGAACGGGCCGCGGCCGGATCTCTGTTCTCGAAGATAGTGGAGTTGGCCGCCCCCGTCAAGCGACAAAAAAAATTTCCCGACCGTACCCAACCCTTTCCAGTGCTTGTTCCGGAGCCGGAAGTATGTTAAGCATGGGGTAACTGTTCAGCTAAATTTTATCTCCCCTCTTTCAGGAGGGGGCGGGGGTGGTTTTTCTGAGCGATTTCGGAAAGATTTCGTCGTTTTTCCCAGCGAGCGGGAGCCCATAAGCATTGCAACTGTCTGAGCGGAGCGAGTTTTGCAATGAGGGCGGAGCGAGCGCTGGAAAAACAGAAATCTTAACGCCTAGCGAAGGAAAGCCGCGCCCGACCCCGTAGTTGGCTGAATAGTTACAGCATGGGTACCCTTTAACGGTTTTCACCACCTGGCCCAAACCCACCGGAGAGCCCGATGCCACCTGCCCGAAACCACCGGGAGATCCTCTTCCGGAAAACCTCGCCCGAAACCATCCGGCGCCTGACCGACGGCCGTTGCCACGACCCCCACGCCCTGCTCGGCTGCCACCCGGTCAGCGACCGCGAAATCGTCATCCGGGCCTGGCATCCCGAAGCCGTCGCCTGTGAGCTCCTGCCGGCAGCGCAACTGGCGAAGGGGCCCCGCGCCATGACCAGGATTGCCGAGCCCGGCCTCTTTGCCTGTTTACTCGCGTCACGGTTCCCGGACCCCGCCGACTATCGCCTGCGCTTTAACTTCCCCGACGGCCGAACTTGGGAATGCCACGACCCCTACATCTTTCCTCCCGGCCTCGGGGAACTCGATCTCCATCTCATCGGCGAGGGCCGCCACCGGCAGCTTTACAACCACCTTGGGGCCCACCCGCAGAACCGGCAGGGGCTAAACGGGGTCGCGTTCGCGGTCTGGGCGCCCAACGCCGAGCGAGTCAGCGTGGTCGGCGACTTCAACCACTGGAACGGCCTGCGTCACCCGATGCGGGTTCTGGGCCGTTCGGGAGTCTGGGAGCTGTTCATCCCGGGCCTCGGCCCCGACACCATCTACAAATATGAAATCCGCACCCGCAGCGGTGAGTTGCGGCTCAAAACCGACCCCCTGGCCTTCCGGATGGAACTTCGGCCCCGCAACGCCGGCCTGGTCTGCAGCCTCCACAGCTACGACTGGCAGGACCAAACCTGGCAGGCGGCCCGGGGTAAAATCCAGGCCGCCGACGCCCCGCTGGCAATCTATGAAGTCCACCTCGGCTCCTGGCGCCGGGCCGGCGGCCGGGAACTGCCCAACTACCGGGAAATCGCCCCGCAACTGGTCGCTCACGTCAAGGAGCTGGGCTTTACCCACATCGAACTGATGCCGGTCAGCGAACACCCTTTTGACGCCTCCTGGGGCTACCAGGTCAGCGGCTATTACGCCCCGACCAGCCGCTACGGCACCCCTGACGACTTCAAGTTCTTCGTCGACTACTGTCATCGCCACGAAATCGGCGTAATTCTCGACTGGGTTCCGGCCCATTTCCCCAAGGACGATTTTTCCCTCCGGCTCTTCGACGGCACCGCCCTCTACGAACACGCCGACCCGCGCCGCGGCGAACATCCCGACTGGGGCACGCTGATTTTCAATTTCGGTCGGCCCGAGGTTGCCAATTTCCTGTGCGCCAACGCTTTTTTCTGGTTCGACAACTACCATGTCGACGGACTCCGGGTCGACGCCGTGGCCTCGATGCTCTATCTCGACTACAGCCGCAAACCCGGTGAATGGCTGCCCAACATCTACGGCGGGCGGGAGAACCTGGAGGCTGTCGCCTTTCTCCAGGAGCTCAACCGGGAAATCAAGAAACTCTATCCCGACCGTTTGATGATCGCCGAGGAATCCACCAGCTGGCCCGGGGTCACGAGAGCACCGGAACTCGGCGGGCTGGGATTCGACTACAAGTGGAACATGGGCTGGATGAACGACACCCTGGCCTATTTCCGGGTCGACCCTCTGTACCGCACCTACCACCACAACCAGATAACCTTTTCGCTGATCTACGCTTTCAGCGAAAGGTTCCTGCTCCCCTTTTCCCATGACGAGGTGGTTCACGGCAAGGGTTCGCTGTATGGCAAAATGCCGGGCGACGACTGGCAGAAGTTCGCCGGCCTGCGCCTGCTTTTCGGCTACCAGTTCACCCACCCCGGCAAAAAGCTGCTTTTCATGGGCAGCGAGCTGGCCCCACCGGGGGAATGGGACCACACCACCGCCCTGGACTGGGAAGCGTTGGAGAAGGATAAGAGACGGCAGGAGTTTTTCGTTTTCTGCCGCGACCTCATCCACCTCTACCGCCAACACCCGGCCCTCTGGCGCCGGGATCATGAAGCCTGTGGCTTTGCCTGGATCGACTGCCACGACCATCGCAACTCGGTGCTTGTCTACCGGCGCCTCGACGATTCGGGAGAAGAGCTGGTCTGCATCCTCAACCTGACTCCGACAACCCATTTCAATTATCGCATCGGCCTGCCCCGGCCCGGAACCTGGCGCGAAATCTTCAACTCCGACGCCGCCGGCTACGGAGGCGGCAACCAGGGCAACCTGGGCCGGATCGAGACCCGGGAAAAGCCTTTTCACGGTCAACCGGCCTCGGCCGACCTGGTTTTGCCCCCCTTGGCCATCCTGCTTCTGGCCCCCGGAGAGAAGTGAAAGCGGACTCCGGATAAAAGTCACAGGCAAACTTTTCAAAGGTCCGCGACGAGGCTTTTTTTTAGACTTAATAACCTTGACAAGCGCTTATTCCGAGACTAAAGAAAAGGCGCTGCCGGCCGGGAAAACCAAAGCCCTGCTCCCGGAAAACGGCGCCCGGCAAACCAACCCGACAACCACCTGGAACAAGGCGGATAAATGCAGGAAATTCGTTTCCACGGACGAGGCGGCCAGGGGGCGGTGATCGCCTCCAAGATCATGGCCCAGGCCCTTTTCTACGAAGGACTCTACGCCCAGGCTTTTCCAACCTTCGGGGCCGAGCGCCGGGGGGCCCCGGTGGCCGCCTTCGTCCGGGCTGACCGGCAGCCCGTCCGCCTCCGCAGCCGGGTCACCACCCCCAATCACGTGGTCGTCATGGCCGCCCGCCTGATTGAGGTGGTTCCGGTAACCGAAGGCCTCAAGGAAAACGGTACCATCCTGATCAACAGCAGCCTGCCGGCGGCGAAACTCGCCCTCCCGGCCCGACCGGCCGGGACCCGGACGGTGGTGATCGATTTCAATCGCATCGCTCTGGAACACGGTCTCGGCAGTGTCACCATGCCCCTGATCAATGCCCCGATCCTCGGGGCTCTGGCACGGATTACCGGCCTGGTCTCCGCCGACAGCCTGGTCCGGGCGCTGCCCCATTTCATCCCGGCCCGGCTCGAGGAAAACCGCCAAGCCCTGCTTGACGCCTTCACCGCAGCCCCGTTGACGGATTGACTATGAGCGCCTTAAGACTCGACCAGTTAAAGCATATCAGGGCCATCAGGGAAGGGGATTTCTCCGGCCTGCCCATCTCCTCGACCCCGACTTCGGTCAACCTGACCGGTAGCTGGAAATTCTTCCGGCCCCGCCTGGTTGAAAAAGATTCACCCTGCCGCCAGGCCTGCCCATTGCATATCCCGATCGCCCGCTACGCTCGAGAACTGGCCTCCGGCGACCGGGAAAAGGCCCTGCAGATCCTGCGCGAAGCCAATCCGCTGCCGGCGGTTACCGGGCGGGTCTGTCCCCATTTCTGCCAGTCGGCCTGCAACCGGGGCGAGTTCGACAGTCCCATCTCGATCGGTGACCTGGAACGGGGCCTGGGCGACTTCGGCCTCGATCTTCCCGACCCCGAAGCCCCAAAAATCCGGCCCGGCGGCCGTCCGGTCGCCATTATCGGGGCCGGTCCGGCCGGCCTGGCGGCGGCGGTGTTTCTCGCCCGGGCGGGAGTCGCGACAACCCTTTTCGAAAAAGACCCGCAGCCCGGCGGCCTGCTGCAAAACGCCATCCCCGCCTATCGCCTGCCCCGGGAGATCCTGCAACAAGAGCTGGGCCGCCTTTTCCGCTCCTATGCCGGAATCACCCTGGAATGCGGCCACCGGATCGAACGCAGTGACCTGCCGACCCTGACGCAAGAGTTTGCCGCGGTGATCCTGGCCATCGGCCTGCCCCGCTCCCGGGTGCCGTCGGAGTGGGAAGTCCGCTCCCGCACGCTCAAGGCCCTGGACCTGCTCGGCGCCATCAGCCGGAATGAAG
>WFRT01000030.1 GCA_015486445.1 Pseudomonadota bacterium
GGCTTGGTGAACTCGTATAAATCAAAATCGGCGTCGGCTGCCCGGCTGGTTGCTTAAAGCTACGGCTGTAAGGTCTCGGAGCCCGGTCCGGGTTTCGGTGAAGAAGGTTTGCGGCCGCCGGGCCGGGGCTTTCAGCCTGTCATCAGGCCTTGGTCTTGTAGGCCTTGATCATCTTGTTCAGCACATCCTTGACGTCGCCGACGATGCCGTAGTGGGCGAGGGCAAAGATTGGGGCGTGGGGGTCCCGGTTGATGGCGATGATCCGCTTGGCCTCGCTCATTCCGGCCCGGTGCTGGATCTGGCCCGAGATGCCGCAGGCGATGTAGAGGTTGGGACGGACCGTGACCCCGGTCTGGCCGACCTGGTGTTCCTTGTCGAGGATGCCGGCGTCGACCACCGGCCGCGAGCAACCGAGTTCGCCGCCGAGGATGCGGGCCAGTTCGCGGGCCAGGCCCAGGGCCTCGGGGTCGCTGGCCCCCATGCCGGCGGAAACGATGATCTGGGCGCTCTTGAGATTGACCTGTTTTTCTTCGCGCACGATCTCGATGATCTCGGAAATGAAGTCGTCATCGGAAAAGGGGATGCTTTCCGGGATGATTTCGACCTCGCGGCCGGGGTCCGGGGTTCCCATTTTCATGACCCCCTCGCGGACCGTGGCCATGCTCGGCCGGCTTTCCGGGGAGACGATGGTGGCGACGATGTTGCCGCCGAAGGCCGGGCGGATCTGCAGGAGGACGTTTTCGTAAGTCCTGTCCTTAATCGTATGGTCGCCGATTTTGAGGTCGGTGCAGTCGGCGGTCAGGCCGCATTTCAGGGCCGAGGCGACCCGGGGGGCGACGTCGCGGCCCCTCGTCGTGGCCCCGAAAAGAACGACCGCGGGGTCGTGGCGGCGGATGGTTTCGATCACCGCGCGGGCGCAGGGGATCGAGGTGAAATGGGTCAGCCGGGGGTCGTTAATGTAATAGACCCGCCGGCAGCCGTAGTGGCCGAGACGGGGCAGTTCCTCTTCGAGCCTGTGGCCCGGGGCGATGGCTTCGACCTGGCCGCCAAGTTCGGCGGCCAGCCCGGCGGCGGCGCTGATCAGTTCCAGGCTGACCTCGGCGATGCGGCCGTGCCGTACCTCTATGAAAACCATAACGTTATTGTTGCTGTCCATCCCTTGGTTTCTCCTGTTCCGCGGGCTCGCGTCACGCGGCCGGCGGGCGGGTTAAGGCGTCAAGCGGCCCGGTTCCGGCCTCAGCCGATAATGTTTTCTTCGATCAGTTCGTGGATGAGCCCGGAAATCCCGGCGTCGCTGTTGGCGATCTGGCGGCTTTCGCGGGCCGCCAGCACGACGCTCTGGATCTTCTTGACCTTGGTCGGCGAACCGGAAAGGCCGCACTGTTCGGGGGCGGCGCCGATCGCCTCGACGTTCCATTCCCGGATGTGGCTCAGCACCGGGGTGCCGTGGGCGACGCTCATGTAGGTCTCGTCATACGAGAGGCTGGAGAGTTCCTTGCCGATATTCTTGTAGGTCATGACCTTCTTGGCGTTGGCCGAACGGGGCTCGTTGGCGCTGCCGGTGATCGTCAGCAGGACCGGCATGGGACTTTTGACGATTTCGTAGCCGTCCTCGACCGAGCGTTTGACGGTGATCGAGCGCTCGTCGATGGCGGCAATCGCGGCCACGCAGGTAAGCTGGTTGAGGCCCAGCTTCTCCGCTATCTGGGGGCCGACCTGGGCGGTGTCGCCGTCGATTGCCTGGCGGCCGCAGAGAATCAGGTCGAAGCCGCCGACTTTTTCGATGGCGCACTTCAAGGCGTAGGAGGTGGCCAGGGTGTCGGCCCCGGCGAAGCGGCGGTCGGAAATCAAAACGACGTCGTCGGCCCCCCGGTAGAGGCACTCCTTGAGCACCTCGACGGCGTTGGGCGGGCCCATCGAGATGCAGGTCACGGTGCCGCCGACGGCCTCCTTGATCTGCAGGGCCTCCTCGAGGGCGTTGAGGTCCTCGGGGTTGAAGATGGTTGGCAGGGCGGCCCGGTTGACGGTGCCGTCCTCTTTCATGGCCTCGCCCGAGATGTTGTGGGTGTCCGGCACCTGCTTGACGGTGACGATAATTTTTAAGCCCATGCTTGATACCTCAGATTGAAGTTGTTTTGTCCTGGTAGGCGGCGGCAGTCTGCCGGCCGGATGCGGCGGGGCCGGCGATGGTGAAAGCGGCTTCATAGCAAAAAACCCCGGTGAAGACAAGCGAAAGGTTGCCAGGCGGCCGCCGGCCCGCTCTTCCGGGCCGCTTTTTGCGAAACCGCAGGGAGTCGTCGCCGGTTCGCGGATGGGTCAGGGGGGGCGGGCCGGCCATCCGTAGCAACAACCATATTTTGTTCCCTATATATGACTATTTGACTATATTGATATAACACTGTTATTTCGTTCTGTTTTAGTCGTAAAATAATTTTGCTTGGTTTTTTGTAGTATGTAAATACTTGAATATAAACATTTTAATATATAATTATTTATTTCACATAAAAATGAGCAAAGATTAATTTTTCCTGTTGACAGGAGTCGCAAAACAATTTACAGGATGTTGTTATATTGGTAATACAAGATGTCTATGAAAGCCGGAAAATGCGGGAAAGGAGGTGGTTGCGGCATTCCGGGTTTTGGCGCGGAAAGCGTTTTCCGTGCGCGTTTCGCCAGGTTTCCGTCGAGGGAAGCGGGAAAATTTTCAACAATGGAGAAGAGAGGTTATGAAAATGAGAAAGCATTGGTTGATGCTGGGTGCGGGGGCCCTGGTGATTCTGGCCTTGACGATCGCCTCCTGCACGACTTTGAGTGATCAGAGAGCCAGCACGCTCAAGCTGCCCGAGCCGGCGCCCGGCGCCCGCTATGTCGGCAGCGAGACCTGCGCCGACTGTCATGAAGAGCTGGCGGCGGAGTTCAGCGGTTCGATCCACGATCGAATCCTGGCCCGGGAAACCGCGATCGGCATGAAGGGGTGTGAAACCTGCCACGGCCCGGCCAGCCTGCACGAAGAGTCGGAAGACCCGGCCCGGATCATTCGTTTCAAGGGCATGGATCCCGGCATGGCCTCGGCCGTCTGCCTGCGCTGTCACTCCGGCGGCGAGCATATGGACTGGGCCGGCAGCGCCCACCCGATGAACGATGTCGGCTGTCTCGACTGCCACCAGATTCACAACCCGCCGGTGCTGGAAGCCAGCCTCGAGAAGGCGGAGCCGGAACTCTGCTACGAGTGCCACTCCCTGGAGCGGGCCAAGA
>WFRT01000031.1 GCA_015486445.1 Pseudomonadota bacterium
GCGCTTCTATCGCATCCTTGATTTCATTGCTGACCAGAGCAAAATAACCGTAGTTGCGCTTGGCTTCGGCCATCGCTTTTTCTTTGGCAATGACTTTCGTACCCCGGACGGGTGTGGTCTTGACGTCAAAATATTTGCTGTACAGTTTTTCATGATCGGGATGACGCTGATTGCTTTCCAACTCTCTCTGTAATACGGCCATACGATTGTTGAAGGCGGCTTCGTATTCGAGAGCCCTTTCCGGAGAAAAGTAGAGATGAAGATACATCCGGCATTTTGCTTTGATGGTATGTCTTTCTTGCAGAGTGCGGAGTTTCAAACACGGCAATTCTTACCCCACGAACCCTTTAATATAAATATTATAAAGGGTTCGTGGGGTGTTTTATAGTTGTGACAACCGGAGCAGGCCTAAGCGCCATCCTACCCTTTCACTTCCACCAAACTGCCGTCCTCGTGTATTTCGAAGCCCAGGCAACCATCTTTATTCCAACAATGGGGATGGGCGATATTTATGTCCACACGGGGTTTCAGCACAGGGAAATAATTTGCCAGTGTCTCCCGCATTACCTTCCCGGTCAACTCGGCTACCTCTTCCAAATGCTCTAAGGAGGCTTCGAAGACAAAGGAATCATGGACAGGAATCACCAGCCTGGCTCCATAGGGTTTGTACAGCCGGTATAGACGGTTGCCGGCCGCCTTGAACACGATAGCCATGCTGCCCTGGATGGGGGTGTTGACAAACCAGTTTTTTCCCAGGTCCGTAGGTGGGAAGAAATGCGTTTATCTCCTTTATAGCGTTTCAAGCCGCCCATGATGGAGACATACCGCCCACGGGTGCAAGAAGCTTTCTGCCTGTCGAGTGCCGCTGTCAGCTTGGGAAACATCTTCATAAAATCATCTTGGAGGGCTTCGGCCTCGGCGCGTGAGATATCCAGTTCATTTGCTATCCCGTATGGCGTCATCCCATAAATGATTCCCAGGGTGCAGGTTTTGACTTGTTCGCGGAGTTCTGGAAACCTGGCTTTGAAATCTGCATGGCCCATCGCTTTGTCGGAGTCGGTCAGTTTGTTGTGGAAAAAGCTTTTCGCCATCGCCACATAGATGTCCTCCGTATTATACATATCGACCAGCCAGCTGTCCCCGTAGACGGCCCCGGCGATACCCGGCTCAATTTGGCTGTAGTCGGCTTCGCCTATTCCATATCCTTCCGCAGGGATTATCACCGGCTTGAGAAAACGGTTCAAGCCTGCCACATTGGGGTGGCGGCAAGTCTGGCGACCGGTATCCGCCCCCAGCTGTCCGTGTATGGGATGGACCCTGCCATCGGAGCCTGATATTTCCGGGGCGAGTATTCTATTTGAGACAATATCCAGCAGTTTTCTTGTTCGCAGTATTATAGGTATGGCGGGATGGAGTCTCCGCTTGGCTTCCAGCTTTTCTTTATCAAATGAAAAATACCCTCCCCGACCGAATCGATCCAACAACCCTACCCGCCTAAAAAACCTTTCGATATCATTTGAGCTGCGGGGATTGTCGATGCCATACCCGGCCAGCAGGGAACTCAGCTCATCCAAGGCAGGCTCTATTTTACGGATTATCGCTTCGGCCTTGCCATAATCCACCCTCACCCCTATCCACTCCATACTCGCATTCGTCACCACCCAGGGCATCTCGACTGATCTGCAATAATCGACCAGCTCTTTATCGAGGCTGTCGGCACTGGTCTGACGATTGTATAAAACCTCGGCGGCAGCGGCCAAGGCCACAGCGTCATCTTCATCGCAGACAGCAGGGTCATCCTTGATAAAACACAACAAATCGACGCCGTACACCTGGCAAACCATTTCAAGGGAAAGGTTGAAGGCCATGCTCTCAAGGGCTTTGTTTCTGGCGTTAATGTCTTCCAGCCAGTCCCCTTTCCCAGTTGTAAAGTAACGGGGATTGTATCGCCCCAGGGAGCGGGCCTTCTCATACATGAAACAGTCCCAAACCTGCCCGGGCTCCTCGACACCGAGCTTCCACAAGTTGAACAGGGCCATTTTCAGATCGAAGCCGGCAAAGACGGCGGGCAGGGAAAATATCCGGTCAAGCCCCGGCCGCATATCATCATTTTGCAAATCCACCAGGAACTTGCGACCGTTGCATTCCCGTCTACCATCTCCGGCAGCCGTCAGGGCCAGATACCTGGGCCTGAGATTGGAAAGGTCTGAAACGCAGACACTTTCGGCAACATTGAACTTGATGGGCGGGCCTTCGAAATCGTATGCCACGGCAAACCCCATGACCGGTGGCGAGGACCGGTCGAGAAAATCGGCCAATTCCTTCATGGCCTCTGCTGTATCTATGACAGCCACGTGCTTCTTAATCATCTGGCTCACTCCTTATCAATATTCCAGTAACGTTGGATTGTGGTTATAGAATAGCCGGTCTCGATCACGGCCTCCCGTTGTTTAAGCCCTCTCTCCTTTGCTCTCTGCACGGCTTCGATTGTTGCGGCCAACCGTGACCGTCTGGCTGACTCGACCCCGAAGAATCGCCTTGCCTCCTCCAGCGAGCCGAATTCCCCGGTAAAACCATCCGGGTGATCGCTGAGCAGGAACATGATAATCTCGGCTGGACTGGTATAGGGCCTGATCCGGCCGACCGCTTGCAATACAGTCTCCACCTCCAACTGGTAAAGGATAGCAGGAGCCAGATGGTGGACATCATAAATCCAGTCTCTCCGATTCTTCGCTCTGGCCGACCGGCGGCAAGGTTTCGACTCCGAATAGGTGATCTCCACCGGCACCCGGATATCTTCGGCCAGTGTGTCCTGAAGCAAATCGCTGACGATTTTCTCGTTCACGAAATAGCCGTTGAGGCAGAAGGCGCAGTCGAAATCTTGAAAATCATTGGTCCCGATGACGCCGTAGTTTATGACAGGAATGACATCGGGGTCGGCATGCCCAGCCCGGTTGACGGCGGCATTGACAACCCTTTTCGCCACGCCCATTTCATCAAACCGCTCCTGCAAGCCCTTAATGCAATCATCCAAAAAACATTTCTTCGATACCAGCAGCACCCGTTTGCCGGCAGCGACCCGCAAAGCCACCAGTCTGGCGAAAAAATCGAGTATCTGCGTGGCGTTCCTGGGGAAATACTTCTTCATCCCTATCTTTGATGAAATATTGTATATCCTGGTGTCCGGGTGGCAGAACTGGCAATCCTTAAAATAGTCCACGAAGTCATTTCCCAGCCGATATTGTATGACATCTTTCCTGGTTGTTCCGCTGTAGACAATAAAATCGGCCTGGACCTCGGGAACCAGGGCGAAAGACAGACCGCCGTTGCTTAATTTTTCACGGGACTCGGGGGGGGATTTTTCGAAGGAGGACAGGGCGAAGGCGGGGAAGACAAATTCATCACCAAAAAGCTCCAAACCCTTTTTCTGAACGGCCAAGACCATTTTCGAACTCATTGCCGGCAAATCCCATCCACCTTCTCTCAGGCCTATGGTATCGGCGTTTAAGAGCCAGTCCAGAAAGTCCAGCCAGCGGTTACGTTCACACTCATCTCCCTCGGCACCCTCAACGGCAACGACCAGCCGGTCTATTTCTGCCTTTTTAATTGTCTGCCGGAAGCGTACCGTCGTGAAGCTACCCTCATCGATGATGACCAGGACCTTGGCGGCTCCCGCCTTTTTGGCAACTGAGCTAAAAAAGTATGGATTTATCCTCAATTGGGCGTGGGTGGCGATCACGACCTGGGCTCCTTCCAAATTTTCCTGGCTGAACTGCCCCGGCCAAAAGCAACTGCTGGAGCAGGGATTTCTGCTACAGATCTCGGCTTTGCCCCAAAGGCTCAGGGAACGCCTTTCCAGGCCCAGCCAATCTTTGTTTAGGTGCCCGCAGCTTTTCTGGGGCCTTGCTCTCAGATGAACAAGTTTAATATTGGGATCGGGATTCCTGATCATGGCCCGCTCTTCGACCACGCTCTTGGTGGGGAACAGTGCGATCACGAGGTCGTAGCGCCCACCGTTCACAGCTTCGGCTATAACCTGGTCGATGTTGAAACTCTTGCCCACACCGATCGGCCACGAAATCAGAAGGCGCCCGCGGCACCGGGACAAAAGCCCCAGCACCGCGGACCCCGACCAAGTCCCCCGGAAACGGTTAAGCTCCGGGGGGCTGCTGATGGTTGTCAAAGCGACCATCCTCATGGTTTACCTCTTAACAAGCCCGTAAATTTCGAGGTCGTCCTCGGTAAACCGGGGGCAGACTGAAAGAATATCAATCTCTTCCGACTCCACCTTTTTGGTGAACTCCTTGATGACCTCCTCCCCATTATCATCCCCCGGTTGGATGGGTTGGGAACGGACCTTGAAACGAATCCGGTCGCGGGTAGATACTGCCACCCATACCGGACCGTTGGCCCTATTCAACACCCGGCGCAACTGCGGGGCTAAAGCTCTCGGATACATCCGAGTAGTTGCTTGCGCAACACCGACAGCCCCTATTTCGGGGTCATAGCAGGGCATGAAGAGCCTCGGGCGCGCCTTATTCTTGAGGCCACACAAAAGGCACCCATCCCCCTGGCATCGGGCATAGAAACCGTCGCCGCCGTTTTTTATTAAATGGACGGGGGCCACCCGGAACAGCCGGACGAGGAAAATAACCTGTTTTTCTTCCTCTTCAAACCAGACCCTGTGAATACC
>WFRT01000032.1 GCA_015486445.1 Pseudomonadota bacterium
ATTCAGCTAAATTCTATCTCCCCTCTTTCATGGGGAGGCGGGGACGGTCTTTCTGAGCGGTTTCAGAAAGATTTCGTTGTTTTTCTTAAGCCTAGCAGCCCATAAGCATTGCAACCGTCTTAAGCGTAAGCAAGTTTTGCAATGCGGGCGAAGCGAGTGCGAGGAAAAACAGAAATCTTAACGCCTAGCGAAGAAAAGCCGCGCCCGACCCCGCCGTATCGGCTGAATAGTTACAAAAATAAAAGCCCCGCGACAGGCCGGAACCGGCTGCCGCGGGGCTTTCAACAATGAACAGCTCGAAAAAAGAGCGGGCTGCACCAAAAGGTTTTACCTTTTCAGCACGGCGGCCGGAACTTCGGCCTTGGCAGGCCAATCGGCGGGAATAATCTGGCCCGGCTGCTCCCCGTTCTTCTCTTTCAATTTGGGCAGGGCCGGACGCTTGAAGCCCTCGCGCACCTCTTTCGGAATCCGGCCGTTGAGAATCGATTCGGAACGCAGCCGGCGGCCGACGGTTTTCTCCATCATCGTACCGATTTCCAGAATCCGGTCGATGTTGATTCCGGTATCGATGCCCATTTCGTCCATCATCACCAGCATGTCCTCGAGACAGACCAGGCCGACGACATTGGGATCCTTGTAGTAATAGGAACCGGTGCCGAGCCCCGGAACCCCGTCGACAAAATTGGCGGGCTGGCCGCCGGTGCCGCCGACGGTGCCCTCGTAATGGGTAATCCCGGCCTGCAGGGCGGCCAGAACATTGGCGCAGCCCCAGCCCCGGGTGACGTGGAAATGGGCAACGTGGAGGTCGGGGTTGGGAATGGCATCGAGAATCATCGAGAAATAGCGGTAGACCTTGTCCGGCGGCGCCGAGCCGTCGTGGTCGGCATGCTCTATGTCATCGGCGCCGATGCTGAGCCAGCGCTTGGTAAATTCGACCGCGTCTTCGAATTTGGTCGGCCCCGAGATCGGGCTGCCCCAGATGGTGCTGACCGTGCCGCACATCTTGATCCCGGCATCGTGACACTTCCTGATGCAGCGCTCGGCCTCTTTCCAGTACTGTGGCAGGGTGGTGCCGGAATTGGCGAAATGGTGCTGCTCGTCGGTCGAAACCATCATCAGGATGCGATCGGGGCCGTAGCCTTTTTCCTTGAGTTCGATGGCCCGGTCGACGGCCGACTCGCGGATTGTGATACAGGTCCATTCGATATCTTCATGTTTGATCCCACGCTTGTTCAGCCGCTTCTTGAAGATGTCACTGTGGACCGCTTTAAGAAGTTCCTCGGCATCTTCGAACTGGGGCATAATCCGGGGATTTCCCAGGTTGGTAACCTCCATCCGCCGGACCCCGGCGAAGGCCAGTTCATGGAGATAGTAGATCTTGGCCCGGGTGGGAATAAAATGCTCTTCGTGCTGGAAACCGTCGCGAATGGTGATGTCGCCGATTGTCACCTTTTTCGGCATCCGTTCAAACATCTGGAAAAGATCGTACTTGTCGGTCATGGTTTTCTCCTTTTGTCCAATCATGGCCTTGAAGTTGCGGGTTGCGTTACTCTCCAGTGTAGACCGGGGGGCGCTTCTCGCGAAACGCGGTCAGGCCCTCGATCCGGTCCTTGGTGGGAATGGTTACGGCGTAACAGTTCGATTCGATCGCCAGGCCGGTGCCGAGATCAACCTCGGAACCGTAGTTGATGGCATACTTGGCCATCTCCAGTGCGATCGGGGCGTTCTTCTTGATCCGGGCCGCCATCTCCATGGCGGCATCGATCAGCCCGCCCTCGGGCGCCACCCGGTTAACCAGACCGATGGCCAGGGCCTCGTCGGCCTTGGCCCGGTGGGCCGTAAAGATCATCTCCTTGGCCTTGCCCTTGCCGATCAGACGCACCAGGCGCTGGGTGCCGCCGGCCCCGGGAATGATGCCAAGGCTGGTTTCGGTCAGGCCCATCACTGCGTTGGGCGCGGCAATCCGGATATCGGAGGCCAGGGCCAGCTCGGTGCCGCCGCCGAAAGCGAAACCGTTAACCGCGGCGATTACCGGCTGGGGCAGGTTTTCGACCATCGTAAAAGTATTGCGGATCATCTGGATATACTGCTTGACCTCGAGCGGGGTCATCGTCGCCCGCTCCTTGAGGTCGGCCCCGGAACAGAAAGCTTTCGCGCCGGCCCCGGTGATAATCACCACCCGCACGGTGCGGTCGACGCCGACCTCGGAAACCAACTGGTTCAAGCGGCGCAACAGCTCCCGGTTGAGCGAGTTCATGCTCTCGGGCCGGTTCAGGGTTACCAGCAGGACGCCGTCACGATTTTCGCTTAAAATTATATCAGACATTTCAAATCCTCCTCGACAAACAATTCTGAATTGATCCACGTGCCAGATGCGGACCGGGATTATTCCGCCGCCTCGCAACCCGCGGTAAAGGCCAGCATCCGGCTCGGTCGGGCCCCGACAAGGTCTGCCTGGCGCCGGGCGCAGGCCAGCAGCCGGGAGACCTCGATACCGGTTGCAATCCCCATCCGCTCAAGGCAGGAAACCAAATCTTCGGTCGCCAGGTTGCCGGCGGCGCCGGGGGCGAAGGGACAGCCTCCGAGCCCTCCGGCCGCGGTGTCAAAACGGTCGATCCCGGCTTGGAGTCCGGCCATGACGCAGGCCAGGGCCCGTCCGCAGCTGTCATGCAGGTGGAGACCGAAATCGATTTCCGGCAGGGACTCCCTGAGGCCGGCGGCATAGAGATAAACCTGGTCGGGAACCGCCACTCCGAGGGTATCGCAGAGGGTTATCTCGGAAATCCCCGCCTGGACCAGGCTTTCCACCATGCTGCTGACCGCATCGTAGCCGACATCACCCTCGTAAGGACAGCCGAAAACATTGGAGAGTGAAACCCGGCAGCTTTTTTCCGCCGGGATCAGGGCCCGCATCTCTTTGATTTCAGCCAGGGATGCGGCCCGGGAGCAGCCCAGGTTTCGGTGATTGTGAGTTTCGGTGGCGGAGATAAAAAAGACCAGCTTATCCACCGACGTCGCCAGGGCCGCTTCCAGCCCCCGGCGGTTGGGCACCAGGGCGGAACGCAGCAGTCCGGGCCGCGGCTCGAACCCGGCCAGAACCTCGGCCGCGTCCTCAAGCTGCGGAATCGCCTTCGGGTTGACGAACGAGGTTACCTCGATCTCGGTAAAGCCACAGGCTGCCAACTCCTTAATCAAAGAGATTTTGGTCGGCGTGGCAATGAACTCCGCCAAGTTCTGCCAGCCGTCCCGGGGGGCGACTTCGACCATCCGGACCGACCCCGGGAGGTTTTCGTAAGGAACGTGCAAAGCGGTTCTCCTTCCGGCCTACTGCAGCAGGGAGCGGGAGATGACCAGGCGCTGAACTTCGGAAGTTCCCTCACCGATCTCCAGGAGTTTCTGGTCCCGGTAGAAACGCTCTACATCATACTCCTGCATCAGGCCGTAGCCACCGTGAATCTGGACGGCCTGGTCGACAACCCGGCCCATGACCTCGGAACAGTACAACTTACCCATTGCCGCCTCCTTGGAAAAGGGACGGTTGTTGCTGCGCAGCCAGCAGGCTTTGTACAGCAGGTTGCGGGCCAGCTCGATTTCCATCGCCATATCGGCCAGCTTGAACTGGATGGCCTGGAAATCGAACAGCGGCCGACCGAACTGGATCCGCTCCTGGGAGTAGCGCAGGGCCTTTTCGAAAGCTCCCTGGGCGCCGCCCAGGCCCATCGCGCCGATGCTCAGGCGGCCGCCGTCCAGGGTTGCCAGCATCTGGTGAAACCCAGCGCCGCGCTTGCCCAGCAGGTTTTTCGCCGGCACCCGGCAATCGGAGAAATAGATCTCGGTGGTATTCGAGGCCCGCCACATCATCTTGCCGTGCATCGGCCGGCACTCCATCCCCGGGGTCCCGGCCGGAACCAGGATGCAGCTCATCTCGGGCCGCCCGTCCGGCCGCTTGCCGGTCACCGCCTGGACAATAATGACCCCGGTGTTGGGAGCCGAGGCGTTGGTAATGAAGATCTTGGAACCGTTAATCACCCACTCGTCGCCGTCGAGCACGGCATTGGTCTTGGAATTGCCGGCATCGGAACCGGCGTTGGGCTCGGTTAGACCGAAACCAGCCAGGATCTCACCGGTGCAAAGCCTGGGCAGCCACTCCTTTTTCTGCTCATCGTTGCCATAATAGTAGATCGGCCCGATGCCCAGGGAGTTGCCGGCCGCCACGGTGGCCGCCTGGGAGCCGTCAACCCGGGCGATTTCCTCGACGGCAATGATGTAGGAAACGTAATCGAGGCCGGAGCCGCCGTATTCGGGCGAAACAAACATCCCGAAAAGTCCCAGCTCCCCCATCTTGAGGGTGAGTTCGAGAGAAAACTCCTCTTTTGCGTCAAGCTCCCGGGCTACCGGGGCAATCTCCCTTTCCGCAAACCCGCGAACACTTTTCCGCAGGATCTCCTGCTCTTCCGTCATATCGAAATTGAGTGCCATTGACCTGTCCTTCCTTATAAACAAACCCACCTTACGTTAACTGTTAAACCAGGCCTAAAAAAAAGCGGGAAAACCACTTCCCTGCCTGACGCGTGACACTGTTATATTATTTCTTCCGGCTTGTCAATGAAAAACCGGCCGGCCCCGGCTTTAATTCCACCTCCCGCAATCGGGCCATAATTTTTCTCCGGGCTGACAAAATTGATTGACAAAGCCGGAAAAAAACATTACAAGTGCGCCCGCAATTTGCGAAGGGAACGCTGCCCTTCACAGGATTGACGGCGGTGTAGCTCAGGTGGTTAGAGCATACGGCTCATATCCGTAGTGTCCGGGGTTCAAATCCCTGCACCGCCACCATGCATGTCAAGCCATCCCCGGTCCGCCGGCGATGGCTTTTTTTATTGCCGCCGTAACTATTCAGCCAAATCCGGGGGCGGGCGCGGCTTTTCTTCGCTAAGCGTTAAGATTTCTGTTTTTCCACGCGCTCGCTTCGCCCGCATTGCAAAACTCGCTTACGCTCAGACAGTTGCAATGCTTATGGGCTCCCACTCACTGGGAAAAACGACGAAATCTTTCCGAAACCGC
>WFRT01000033.1 GCA_015486445.1 Pseudomonadota bacterium
GCGGTTTCGGAAAGATTTCGTCGTTTTTCCCAGTGAGTGGGAGCCCATAAGCATTGCAACTGTCTGAGCGTAAGCGAGTTTTGCAATGCGGGCGAAGCGAGCGCGTGGAAAAACAGAAATCTTAACGCTTAGCGAAGAAAAGCCGCGCCCGACCCCGGATTTGGCTGAATAGTTACTGTAAATTATCGATTTAAGGTGGAAGAGAAAATGTTTAGCCGTGTGATTGCCGGTCTGGAAGAGGCGATAATCTCGCTGCTATTGGCCTCGATGACCCTGCTTGTCTTTGTCGAGGTAGTACTCAGGTTCGGGTTCGGGACCGGGCTTATCTGGGCCCAGGAGTTGACCCTGCATCTTTCGGCCTGGCTGGTTCTGTTCGGGGCCTCCTACGGTGTCAAGGTCGGCTCCCATATCGGGGTCGACGCCCTGGTCAATATCCTGCCTCCGCTCTGGCGGCGCCTGGTCAGCGGGTTCGCGGTCATCTGCTGTCTGGTCTATTGCGCCCTTTTTTCCTACGGGGCCTGGGTCTATCTCAGCAAGGTCCACAGCATCGGCCTGGAACTCGAGGATCTGCCGGTTCCCAAGTGGATCGCCCACAGCATCCTGTTGATCGGCATGCTGATGCTGGCCTGGCGCCTGCTGGAGCTGCTCTGGGCCATTATCACCGGCCGCCAGGACGGTTTCAAGCTCGGCGACGAAGCTAAAGAAAGCATGCACCTGATCGAGGAGGCCAAGGCCGAGGCTGGAGAGGGAGGTGAGCCGGTATGACCACCAGCGTTCTCTTTATTCTGCTTTTTATTTTCGTAGTTACCGGGATGCCGATCGCCTTCGCCCTGGGGCTTTCCAGCATCACCACCATCCTGTTTTTCTCCCACGACTCCCTGGCCTCGATGGCCCTGAAGCTTTTCGCCTCGCAGTCCGAGCATTACACCCTGCTGGCGATTCCCTTCTTTATCCTTTCGTCGGCCTTTCTCACCACCGGCGGGGTCGCCAACCGGATCATCAACTTCGCCATCGACTGCGTCGGCTGGATCCGCGGCGGCCTGGCCATGGCCTCGGTCCTGGCCTGCATGATCTTTGCCGCGGTTTCGGGTTCATCGCCGGCCACCGTGGCCGCCATCGGTTCGATCGTCATCGCCGGAATGGTCAAGGCCGGTTATCCCGAATCGCTGGCCGCCGGGGTCATTACCAACGCCGGCACCCTGGGCATCCTGATTCCGCCCTCGATCGTCATGCTGGTCTATGCCGCGGCCACCGAGGTGTCGGCGGCCAGGCTTTTTATGGCCGGTTTCCTGCCCGGCATCATGATGGGTTCGATGCTGATGCTGGTGATCTACATCGTCGCCCGGGTCAAGCATTTGCCGGCCCAGCCCTGGGTCGGCTTCAAGGGACTGGTGCGCTCCGGTTTTCACGCCGGCTGGGGCCTGATGCTGATCGTCATCGTCCTGGGCTCGATCTACGGCGGCATCGCCAGTCCCACCGAGGCGGCCGCGGTTTCGGCCGTCTATGCCTTTTTTATCGCGGTGTTCATCTACCGCGACATGGGGCCCCTCAAGGGGGTGCCCTGGCGCCACCCGGGCGACGGCTGGGGCCGGACCGTGGGCCGGAACCTCTGGCTGAGCCTGGCCGCGTTTCCCCGGGCGCTCTATCATCCCGACGTTCGCCGGGTCATGATGGACGCTTCCCGGGTGTCGATCATGCTGCTGTTCATCATCGGCAACGCCATGCTTTTCGCCCATGTTCTGACCACCGAACGGATTCCCCACCATCTCGCCGCCGCGATCGTCAGCTGGGGGTTGCCCTCCTGGGGCTTTCTCCTGGTTGTCAACATCCTGCTGCTGATGGCCGGCAACTTCATGGAGCCTTCGGCGATCATCTTGATCATGGCCCCGATCCTCTTTCCGATTGCCCTCAGGCTGGGCATCAACCCGATCCATCTGGGGGTCATCATGGTTGTCAACATGGAGATCGGCATGATCACGCCGCCGGTCGGGCTCAACCTCTTTGTCACCGCCGGGATTACCGGTCACAACCTGACCTGGGTGCTGAAGGCGGCCCTGCCCTGGCTGCTGATTCTCCTGGTCTTTCTCATGCTGATTACCTACATCCCCGATATTTCTCTTTTTCTGCCGCAATTTATCGACCACCTCAAAGGATTTTAGCCGATGACAACCGCCAAAGCCTCCCCGGAGCAGGCTTTTCAAATCCGGGGTATCGAAGAAAACTCGCTGGCCCTGCGGCAGAAATATCGCGGCCTGATCGGGGTCCGGAGCAAGGTGCCGATTCGTGACACCTCGGTCTTGAGCCGGGTTTATACCCCCGGGGTCGGCAGCTGCTGCAAGGCGATCGCCGCCGATGCCGCGGCCTCGTTTCTCTACACCATGCGGGGCAATACCGTGGGCCTGGTTTCCAACGGCTCGGCGGTCTTCGGACTGGGCCGGGTCGGGGCCGCGGCGGCGATCCCGATGCTCGAGGGGGTGGCGGTCTTTTTCAAGACTTTTGCCGGCATCGATGCCCTGCCCCTGGCCCTGGAGAGCGGCAGCACCGACGAGTTTGTGGAACTGGTTCGGGTCATGGCCCCGACCCTGGGCGGCATCTGCCTGGAGGATGTTGCCTCGCCGGACTGCTTCGCGATTGTCGAGCGCCTGCGCCGGGCCGTGCGCCTGCCGATTTTTCACAATGACCAGCACGGCGCCGCGATCGTCATCCTGGCGGCTTTGAACAATGCCCTGAAGGTAGCCGGGAAAGAGCTTGCCAAGGTGCGGATCGTCATCAGCGGGGCCGGGGCGGCCGGCATCGCCGTGGCCCGCCGGCTGGCCCGGCTCGGGGTCGGCGAACTGATCGTGTGCGACCGGGCCGGGGCGATTTACCGCCACCGGACCGAGAACATGAACTGGGCCAAGTCCGAACTCTCTTTTATTACCAATCCCGAGCGGGTGCGGGGGAGTCTCGACGAGGTGCTGCCCGGGGCCGATGTTTTCATCGGCCTGTCCTGCGGTGGTCTCCTGCAGCCGGCAATGATCAAGAAGATGGCGAGCCGGCCGATTATCCTGGCCCTCTCCCTGCCGCAGCCCGAGATCGACTACGTCAGCGCCCGGCGGGGCGGGGCTTTTATCGCCGCCTCCGGCCGGGTCGATCACCCCAACTATCTGACCTCGACCCTGGTCTTTCCCGGTCTCTTTCGCGGCGCCCTCGATGTCGCCGCCTGGCAGATCACCTTCGAGATGGAGATGGCCGCGGTCAGGGCCATCGAGGAGCATGTGCCGGAAGATGTACTGAGCGAGGTCAATATCGTTCCTAGGCTTTTTGATTTCAGCCTGGCGCCGGAGATTGCCGGCCGGGTGGCCGCGGCCGCGATTGCCGGCGGGGTCAATCGCAAGCCGGCGGACCCCGTCCAGATCCGGGAAAAACTCATGACCTATCTCTACGAGGGTGAACTGGCGATCCTGCCGCCTCCGGTTCACGCCCGGACTGACACCCCCCCCGACCTCGATGCCGAATCCCTGGAGCTGCACAAGCGTTACATGGGGGTGATCGGCATCGAAACCAAGATTCCTCTCAAGGATACCCGCCTGGCCTCGGTTCTCTACTCGGCCGCCGGGGTTTCCGAAAGCACCAGCCTGATCGTCGACAATCCCGATAGGCTTTACGATCTGACCGTGAAAAGCAACCTCGTGGCCGTGGTTTCGGATGGTTCGGCGGTGCTCGGCTTCGGTAATATAGGACCCCGGGCAGCTTTGCCGGTAATGGAGGGCAAGGCTATTCTGTTTAAGACCTTCGGCGGGGTCGAGGCCCTGCCCCTGTGCCTCGATACCCAGGATGTGGATGAGATTGTCAGGGTGGTTGAAGCCGTGGCTCCGGTCTTCGGCGGTATCAACCTGGAGGATATCGCCGCCCCGCGCTGCTTCGAGATCGAAAGGATCCTGCGGGAAAAGCTCGACATTCCGGTTTTCCACGATGACCAGCACGGGACCGCGGTTGTCACCCTGGCGGGGATGCTCAACGCTCTCGAACTGGTGGGGAAAAAGATCGATGAAATAAAGGTTGTGGTCAACGGGGCCGGGGCCGGGGCGACGGCGGTCAGCAAGCTGCTGCTCAAGGCCGGACTCGTCAATCTGATCATGTGTGATACGGCCGGCGCCATCTATCGGGGCCGGAAAGCGCGGATGAACCCTTACAAGGAAGAGATGGCCCGGCTTACCAATCCGGAGCGGCTCAAGGGGGAACTGGCCACCGTGGTCCGCGGGGCGGATGCGGTGATCGGCCTGTCCAAGCCCGACACCGTGACTCCGGAAATGGTTAAAAGCATGGCTCCAGACCCGATTGTCTTCGCCCTGGCCAACCCGGTCCCGGAAATCATGCCGGACAAGGCCCATGCCGCCGGGGCCCGGGTGGTAGCTACCGGGCGGTCAGATTTTCCCAACCAGGTCAACAACTCCCTGGCTTTTCCCGGAATTTTCCGGGGTGCCCTGGATGTCCGCAGCCGCCAGATCGACGACCATATGAAACTGGCCGCGGCCCGGGCGATTGCCGGGCTGGTGGCCGCGGCGGACCGGGAAAAGGGGATTATCATCCCGGCGGCCATGGATCTCAGGGTGCCTCCCGAGGTTGCGGCGGCGGTGGCCCGGGCCGCGGTCGAAAGCGGCCTGGCCCGACGCCAGGTGGCCGAAGATGCGATTCGCAACAATACCCGGGACTATCTCTACGAGGGAATCCTGCGCAATCTGTAACTATTCAGCCAAATCCGGGGTCGGGCGCGGCTTTTCTTCGCTAAGCGTTAAGATTTCTGTTTTTCCACGCGCTCGCTTCGCCCGCATTGCAAAACTCGCTTACGCTCAGACAGTTGCAATGCTTATGGGCTCCCGCTCGCTGGGAA
>WFRT01000034.1 GCA_015486445.1 Pseudomonadota bacterium
GGGTGGTGCTCAGGTTGATTTTGCGGATTGCCGCCCCGATTTCCGGGGTCAGAATTTTTTCCAGGACGGCGTTGAGCGAGGTTACGAGATCGTCGTGACGGGTCTCCACCTTGGCTGTGACCCGGACCCCGTTCTCGTCGATTACGACCGCGTCGGTATGGGTTCCGCCGATATCAATTCCCAGCAGCATGCTGATCTTTATCCTTTAACCAGTTGTAACTACTCAGCCTCCCCGTATTCGGCTGAATAGTTACAAATAAGTTTATCCGGCAGTCGGGTGGGGTCTGAGCAGGGCCCCGCGCCCCGGCGGCCCGGGGCCGCGTCAAGCGTTCCTGCCTGCCGGGGCCATAGCATAAAATTTCCAGCCAGGTCAAAACTTTTCCCGGCTTTCGGGCCGCTTCCCGGTCGTCGGCGGGTCGGGGGGCCGGGTTGCCAGCGGAATCCGGAGCAGGCCGGAATATGCTTTCAACTTTTGGTCAAGCCGGTCCGCGCCGGGGACCAGTTTCGCCAGTCTCCGTTTGAATTCGGGGCCGTGGTTCTTGATCTCGGTATGCACGAGTTCGTGGACCAGGACAAGATCGAGGAGTTCGTTGTCGAGCAGGGCCAGCTTGAGGTTGAGACTCAGGTTGTTGTTCGCCGAACAGCTGCCCCAGCGAGTTTTCTGGGTGCGGATCGTGACCCGGTTGTAGGTGAAGCCGAAATTTTCGGCAAGTTGTTCCAGGCGGGTTAGAATCCGGGTCTTGGCGGTTTCGGGATCGAGGCCGGATCCGGCCGCCGCCGCGGCCAGGTTAAGGGCCAGCCTTTTTTTCTCCCGGGCCGCGGCCAGATGCCGGATGATCCATTCCCGTTTGCCGGCGACAAAGTTTCTGGCCTGGTCGAACGAGGCCCGGCCGGGCACCGTTACCCGGATTTCGCCATCGGCCCGGATGCGGATGCTGATCCTTTTCGCCCGCCGGTTTCTGACGAGGTGCACCGTTCCGATGCCGGGCTCTTCAACCGTCAGGCACAATTCGTTTTTCGGTTTCATGTTCTTGCCAGGATGATTTCAGCACGAAAGACCGGATCGATTCTTTCCAACTCCCGGACGGCTACGGTTTCCAGCCCGGCCGCGGCCGCGCCGGCCGTCAGCTCTGCCCGGTCCAGGGCGCCGCCGATATTCCAGAGCCAGTTGTCGATTTCATCGGCAAAGCCGGCCGGCAGGGGTCTGGTGCGGAGGAAATCATAGAGCAGCAGTCGGCCGCCGGGTTTGAGCCGGGACCGGGCCGTCTTGAGAAATTTTGTTTTATCATGGACAAGGTTGAAAGAGCCGTTCATGAGAATCAGGTCGGTTTCCGGAAAACAGAGCTTTTCCGGTTGGTTGAGATCGCCGTCGTATACGGTGACGCGGTCCGTGAGGGCCGGAAAGAGAGCCTTCAGCCCGGCTGCTTTCCGGCGCAGCCCGGAACTTTTGTCGATGCCGTAAAGTTTCTTGATTTCCGGCTGGCTCAGGGCGCAGGCAATAAGGTCGAGACCGCCGCCGCAGCCGAGGTCGACAAGCTTTTCGGGCTGCAGTTGGTAAATTGTTGCGAGGGGACAGGCGCAGGGAAAGGCGGCGGCCAGGTGCTCTGGCGGGATCCGGGCGACCAGCTTTTTCGGGTAGCCGAGTTCGATCAGCAGCCGGCCGCCCCGGCTGACCGGCGCCGGCCGCAGCAGGCCGGCTTCGGCCCCGGCCGCCTGGTCGTACATCTTTTCCAGGGCCCGGCTCAGGTTCCGGGCGAAATCATTGCTGGGCAAAGCTCTCCATCCTTTTATAACCGACAAGTTTCGTAAAACCCGGGTAACTATTCAGCCGAATACGGGGTCGGGCGCGGCTTTTCTTCGCTAAGCGTTAAGATTTCTGTTTTTCCAGCGCTCACTCCGCCCGCATTGCAAAACTCGCTACGCTCAGACAGTTGCAATGCTTATGGGCTCCCGCTCGCTGGGAAAAACGACGAAATCTTTCCGAAACCGCTCAGAAAAGCCACCCCCGCCCCCTCCTGAAAGATGAGGAGATAGAATTTAGCTGAAATAGTTACAAATCCGATTCATATCACGGCCGCCCGGTTTTCGGCAAGCCCGCCCGGGGCCCTGGCGGCCGACCGGCCCAAGATCGCCATTTACTTTTTTCCCGGGGCTGGTTATAAACGGAACAGAGATCGTTTCCATTTAACCAGGCCCTGCGGGTGCCGACCCGAAAACAGGAAAAAACATGAGTGAACAACCAAAAACCTTTACCGGGCAATACCTGGTCGTGGTCCAGTGCCACCTGGTCAAGCAGCGCTGTTCCGGCTACTTTTGTGAAAAGGCTTTTTTCGAGCGTTCCGGGCTCTTTTCCCGCTACGCCGCCGGCCCGGATCCCCGGATTATCTACCTGACCTGCGGCGGCTGCAGCGGGCGCGCCGTCCACCGCAAGCTGACCAACCTGTTGCGCCAGTCGCGGCGGCGGGAGCAGCTGGGCAAAAAACAGTTTGTCGTCCATCTCTCCTCCTGTATCACCAACGATAATTTTCACGGTCCGCCCTGTCCCCACATCGACTATCTCAAGAACCTGGTCAGCCGGCTCAAGCTTGAACTGGTCGAAGGCACCACCATCAACCCGAAGGCCGAGGAGCGTCGCCGGGAAGGCCTTTATGAACCCCGGCCCGGGATGTACGACGACGAATTTGTCGAGGAAACCGCGGACTGAAAACAAGGTGATGAAGCCTCCGGAATATTTTCTCTTCGATCTCGACAATACCCTCTACGACCGCCGTTGCGGTCTTTTCGCCGCCGTCGACGCCCGCATCAACCGCTACCTAGAGGAATTCGTCGGCATTCCTACAGCCGAGCTCGACTGGCGTCGCCGGGCCTACTGGCAGGCCCACGGCACCACTTTGAACGGTTTGATGATTCATCACGGTGTCGAGCCGTTGCACTATCTTGACTATGTGCACGATGTCGATCTTAGCCTCTACCTGGCGGCCGATCCCGAACTTGGCCGGCTTCTGGCCCGGCTGCCGGGAAAGAAATATATCTTTTCCAACGCTTCCCGTAAACACTGCCGCCGGGTCCTGGAGCGGTTGGGGGTGGCGGAGTTTTTTGCCGGGTGTTTCACGATCGAGTATTTTTCCTTCCGTCCCAAGCCCGATCCCGCGATCTACCGGGAACTGCTGGCCGAGATCGGCGGCCGGCCGGCCGCCGGGGTCATGGTTGACGATCTTCCGGTCAATCTCGAACCGGCCGCCGCCCTGGGCCTGACTACCTTTCTTTTGGCTCCCGAAGCCGCGGCTCCACAGCCCGCGGGCTTTAGCGGCCCGCGGCGGATATCTCAGCTTGCCGAACTTCTGGAGATAGGTTGAAGCTGATGCCGGCAGGAAAGAAATGGCTGCTCCGGGGATTGGCCGGCCTGTTGGCGGGGCTGCTTTTCTCATCTTCCGGGTTTGCCCTCAGGCCGGGTGAAATCGTCGTGGTTGCCAACCGTCAGGTGGCTGCCGGGGTCAGCCTGGCCCGTTACTACTGCCGCCGGCGCCGGGTCCCGGAAACCAACCTGGTGCTGCTGGATTTGGAAGCCGGGGAGGTCTGTTCGCGGAAGGCCTATAACGAAAAGATCCGGGACCCGCTGCGCCGCTTTCTTGACGACCGCCTGGTGGCCGGCCGGCCGCCGGTCCGCTGCCTGCTGACCTTTTACGGCGTGCCGTTGAAAATCGCGCCGCCGGCCCGAAAGCCGGGAAAGCGGAAGCAAGGTTCCATCAGTGGGGAAGGTGCGGGCAAACCGGAAGACCGGGTGAAAAAGAGCGGAAAGAGGAAGCTTACGGTCGGGGCCTCGGTCGATTCCGAGCTTGCCCTGGTTCGGGCTGACGACTATCCCCTGGCCGGCTGGGCGGCCAATCCCCGTTATGCCGGGAGGGTGCTTTCGGCCGCCTTTCGACCCCGCTCTGAACTGGTGGTCATGGTCAGCCGGCTCGACGGGCCCGATCCGGCCTGTGTTCGCCGGTTGATAGAGGATGCCGTCACGGCCGAAAAAAACGGGCTTTCCGGGCGGGCCTGTTTCGATGCCCGCTGGCCCGAGCCTAAGCCCGGCAAGGCTCTGCAAGGATATGCGCTTTACGATGCCGCTCTGCACCGGGCCGCCCGCCTGGTCGAGGCCTCGGGCCGGCTGCCGGTAACCATCGACAGCCGCGGCCGCTTGTTTTCCCCGGGCAGCTGCCCGGGAACCGCGCTCTATTGCGGCTGGTACAGCCTGGCCAGGTATGTCGACGCCTTTACTTTCAAGACCGGCGCCGTGGCCTGGCACATTGCCAGCAGCGAATGCGAGTCACTGAAAACCAAGCGGCCGCTCTGGTGTGTCAGCCTCCTGCGGGACGGAGTCGCCGCGACCCTGGGCCCGGTTGCCGAGCCCTATGTCAACGGTTTTCCCCGGCCCGATCTGTTCTTCAACTGCCTGGTCAACCGCCATTTTACCCTGGTTGAAAGTTATTTCTCGAGCCTGCCCCGGCTCTCCTGGCAGATGGTTCTGGTCGGCGACCCTCTCTACCTTCCGTTTCCCAACCACTGAGATATTTCCCTTAGCTTTTGCAACTATTCAGCTAAATTCTGTCTCCCTTCTTTCGGCCGGTCAGCGGGCCGGGGCCGGAAAGAGGCGCTCGGCGTTTCCCCGGGCGATGCGGAGGGCTGCTTCCGGGGGCAGGTGGGCCAGGAAACGCCGCTCCTCGCTGATTGCGGAGTGCAGTTTCTGAAAGTGGCCGACCACGTCGCTGCCGACCAGGAAACGGTCGGCATGGCGGGTGGCAAGTTTGACCCAGGCCGGTATCGGCCGGCCCTTGTGGTCGAGCAGATAGCTCGAGGTCAGGGTCCAGGAGAGCATGATGTAGAGATTGGGATGGCGTTCGAGCAGGCTGCCGACGACCCCGGCCAGGCCGGCCAGATGCTGGCGGCGTTCAATGTTGGCACTGGTGCCGGCGTGGGCCCAGATGAAGGTGGTTTCGGGGTGCCGGGCCAAGGCCCGTTCGACCTCGGCCAGGTAGATGTAGTCGGGTTCGCGGGTGCTGGTGATGTTGCTGTGGAGCAGGATCGGCAGTTTCTCTGCCGCCGCCAGCCGGTAGACCGGATCCAGAGCCGGGTGGTCGGCCCGGGCGCAGTCCCCGTAGGTAAGATGGGTCAGGGCGTCGTGGCGGGTCAGGATTTCGCCGATTCCCGACCAGAGCCCGGGGTAAAGCTTGAGCATCAGCTTTACATGGTTGACGGCGTTTCTGTCGGCCGGGTTGAAACCGCAGATCAAAGCCCGGATCCGGGCCCGGCGGGCCGGCGGCAGGGCCATGACCTCCCGGGCCAGGATGACGTCGGTGGCACTGTAGTAGTAGAGCCGGGAGTCGTCGGATTCGTAGGCCAGGGGTCGTTTGGGAGCGTGTTCGTCCCAGATTTTCTGGAGCGGTACCCCCATCAGGCAGGCACTGGTGATGGAACTGCCGTCCAGCGCCTGGAAAAGTGCATCCATGCCGTCGCCGGACTGGTTGAAATCGAGAAAGTGAAGTTCACAGTCGAAAACCGGCGGTTTTTCCCCGGCCCGGCCGGAAAGGCCGGTTCCCAGCAGCAGGCCCGCGGTCAGCAGCAGGGGG
>WFRT01000035.1 GCA_015486445.1 Pseudomonadota bacterium
CTTGAAAGCGCCCGCAGCAACAGCGACACACCTGCAACCGCAGCCCCGCGGCCGGAAACCGTTCCCGCAACTCCGCTCAAAATCCTGCTGGTCGATGACAACCCAGTCAACCTGAAACTTGCCGCCCGGCTCCTGGAACGCCTTGGCTACCCTTCCACAGCAAGCGCCGGCGACGGCCGCAAGGCCCTGGAAATTCTAGGGCGGGAAGCTTTCGATCTGGTTTTCATGGATATCCAGATGCCCGGCATGGACGGCTACGAAACCACCCGCCGCATCCGCTCCGGCGAGGCCGGAAGCTTGAATTCTCAAGTCGCGATCGTGGCGATGACGGCCCACGCATTAAACAGTGACCGCGACCGGTGCCGGGCCGCCGGGATGGATGATTTCCTGACCAAGCCGGTCCGTCTCGAGGAACTCACAGCGGTCCTCGAGCGGGTTCAGCAGCGCCGGGCTGGCGCCGGGGGAGCAGAGGGAGAGGAAAGGAAAAAAGCGAAGGGGAAGGAAAAGGGAAAAACCCGGGCCGACGAAACGGCTGAAGCAAGCGCCTCTCCGGCTGCCATCTTCGATCACCGGGCCCTGCTCGACAAGATCGACGGCGACGAGGAACTTTACCGGGAACTGCTCAACGATTTCTTAGAAAGCGGCCGGGAATATCTCGAAGCAATCAACCAAGCCTGCCGGAAAGACGACTTTAAAGAACTGCGGAATGCGGCCCACGCCCTCAAGGGTTCGGCCGGCAGCCTCGAAGCACCGGCCCTCCAGGCCGCGGCGTTAAGGCTTGAGCAGGCAGCCCGGGAAAGCGACCGGCGGCAAATCACCCGGGCCCGGGCCGACCTGGAAAGAGAGTTTACCAAGCTGGCCGGGATTCTGACCCGGGAGTTGGCGGACAAAACCTGATAAGATGAAAAACCCGAGACGTCCGGCCGGCAAGCAAAGCGGCCCCACAACCAGAAATCTTCCGTCAAGGGGCGGCAACGAGATCGGCTCAGCGCCGGGCGAACCGGCTGCGGGCGAGGCCTTCTACCGGGTCAACGCCGAACAATACTTCGCTGCCACCAGCCGCATCGACCCCGCACCCTTCCTGCAGCCCTTAGCCGACCGACTGGCGCCGGGCAGCCGGATTATCGATATCGGCTGCGGCTCGGGACGCGACCTGCGCTGGTTCCGGGAGCACGGCTTTACCGCCGTGGGCTTCGAAGGCTCACCGCAGCTGGCCCGGAGGGCCCGCCAACATTCCGGCTGCCCGGTCATCGAGGGAGACTTCACCGATTACGATTTTTCCTCCCTGAACTTTGATGCCGTCACCCTGATCGGCGCCCTCGTCCACCTCGAACACGACCGGCTCGCCCCGACCCTGGTCCGCATCGCCGCGGCCCTGAAAACCACAGGCCTCCTCTACCTCACCCTGAAAGAGGGTGCCGGTTTCCAGTCGGCTCCGGACGGCCGTATCTTTACCCTCTGGCCGGAAGCCCGCCTGCGGCGAATTTTTAACTCCATGAATTTCGCAATCCTCGACTTCTCCCGCCAGGCCTCGAAACTCAACCCCGGCGACACCTGGCTCGGCTTCATCCTCAAGCCGTAAATCAACCAGGAAAATCAATCGTTGCGCTGCAGTCAGTCACTACCCGGCTGAAAAGCGCCCTGGCGCAGGGCCATATCAGCCAGGACCAGGGCGGCCATGGCCTCGACGACCGGGACGGCGCGGGGCAGGACGCAGGGGTCGTGACGGCCCCGGCCTTCCAGGGTGACGGGACGGCCGGAATAGTCGACGGTCGGCTGCGGCCGGCCGATGGTCGGGGCCGGCTTGAAAGCAACCTCGAAACGAATCGGCATCCCGTTGCTGATGCCGCCCTGGATGCCGCCGCTGAAGTTGGTGGCGGTCGCCAGGGCGCCGTCGACACCGGCAATAAAGGGATCGTTGTGTTCCGAGCCACGCATTTTAGCCGCGGCAAACCCCGAACCGACGGCAAAGGCGCGGGCCGCCGGCAGCGAGAGCGCGGCCTGGGCGAGTTTGGCTTCGAGCTTGTCAAAAACCGGTTCACCCCAGCCGGCCGGAACCCGGCGGCAGAGACAGGTGACGATGCCGCCAAGCGAATCCTTTTTCGCCTTGACCTCTTCGACCAGGGCGGTCATTCGGGATGCGGCTTCAGGCTCGGGACAGCGAATCGCCTCGCGATCGACCAGTTCCCGGGTGACGATATCGTCCCGGACCCGGGCCT
>WFRT01000036.1 GCA_015486445.1 Pseudomonadota bacterium
GGGTGGTGCCGCTTAATTTCCGTTTCGATGCCGACAACATCCGCCACTGCGTCAGCGTGGCCGAGGCCGACACCTTCTTTTTCGGCCCTGAATTTTTCGCCCGGGTCGGCCGGGTCAAGGATGAACTCGAGCAGGTCAAAAACTTCTTCAGTCTCGGCCCCTGCGAACTTGCCGGGGTGGAGAACTATCTCGACCTGGTCGGCGACTATGCGACCGACGACCCGCGAATCGAGCTGGCCCGCGACCAGAACTGCGCCCTCTATTTCACCTCCGGGACCACCGGGGTGCCGAAGCCGATTCTTTTGACCCACGGCAATCTCGAGTCGGCCTGTATTGTCGAAAACCGTCACCACCTGCAGACTCACGAAGACAATTTTATCCTGATTCCGCCTCTCTACCACACCGGCGCCAAGATGCACTGGTTCGGCAACTTCATTGTCGGGGCCCGGGCGGTAATCCTGAAGGGGGTGAAGCCGGAATGGATTCTCGAGGCGGTCTCCGAGGAGCGGGGGACAATTGTCTGGCTGCTGGTGCCCTGGGCCCAGGACATCCTGACCGCGATCGAGGACGGGCAGGTCGAGCTCAAAAATTACCGGCTTAAGCAGTGGCGCCTGATGCATATCGGGGCCCAGCCGGTGCCGCCCAGCCTGATCCGGGAGTGGCTTGAGGTTTTCCCCAACCACGATTACGACACCAACTACGGATTGAGTGAATCGACCGGGCCGGGCTGCGTCCACCTGGGTCTCGGCAATACCCACAAGGTCGGCGCCATCGGCATCCCGGGTTTCGACTGGGAGTGCCGGATCGTCGACGCCTTCGGCAACCCCCTGCCCCGGGGCGAGAAGGGGGAGTTGGTGGTTCGCGGTCCCGGGGTCATGCGCGAGTACTACAAGAACCCGGAAGAGACCGCCCGGGTGCTGCGTGACGGCTGGCTCCACACCGGAGACATCGCCCGCCAGGACGAGGACGGCTTCATCTGGCTGGTCGACCGCAAAAAGGACATCATCATCACCGGCGGCGAAAACATCTTTCCGGTCGAGATCGAAGACTTTCTCCAGGGCCATCCCGACATCAACGACGTGGCCGTCATCGGCCTGCCCGACGAGCGCCTCGGTGAAATTGTCGCGGCGATTGTCGAGGTCAAACCGGGCCGGCGCCTGAACGAGGCCGACATGGAATCCTTCTGCCAGGACCTGCCCCGCTACAAGCGGCCGCGCCGCTACTTTTTTGACAGCGTTCCCCGCAACCCGACCGGCAAGATCGAAAAACCGAAACTTAGGGAAAAATATGCTGGTCATCAGGAGATGTTTAAGTTATAACTGGCTCCCCTGGCGGGGGCCGGCCGTGATCCTGCCGGTCCGGTAACTTTAGTACTTGAGACGGGTGGAAAAAAGATGCTTCTTTTTCGACGGGAACAGCGCGAGCATAACCAGCTGCGGCAGCGAATCACCAAGATCAACACCGCCGTGGTCAAGCTTTTCGACGGCGAGGCCATCGCCGGGGTGGCCCGGGAACTCGGCCTCCTGGGCAAAAACAGGAAAATGAACCTGGAGAAGGATGGCGACACCTTTGCCCTGGTCGATCTCCTGTTGTTTCGGGAAAAGATCGACGGCCGTTCCCCGGCAGAGGTCTATCTCGAACAGAAAGACGACGAATTCTTCCCGGCCCTGCACCGCCAGCTGCTCGAGGCCTATCAGCGGCCGAACCGCTTTTCCCTGTACCAGGTAAAATCCCGCCGGGAGCGCCGCTACCTGGATCTTAAGCCGCTGCTCGACGGCGATGATGAGGGCATGGTGCTGGACGACGCGGTCCTGGCCCGGGTCGCCGATGACGGCTGGATCCTGGCCGGGCGCTTCCTGCCCTGGGAAAACGGCTGCTGGATCCATCTCGACGTGATCTACGCCTTCGACGAGACCGCCGAGCAAAAGATCTACGACGAGCTGGACAAGATCGATCCGGTCACCGGCCTTCCCTGGCGTGCCACTCCGGAACGCTATCCCCACTTCTTCTTCCGCATCTACCGGGATTTCGGCATCCCCCTGGGCAACCGCTGAGCGGGCGTAGAAACAGCAAAAGAATAGAGAACAGAATAAGAAAAGCAAAGGGGGCAGGCCATTATGGCCTGCCCCCTTTGCTTTATGTTTCTCAGCTGTGAGATTTTTTCAGATCGTTTCAGCTCTTGCGGGAGCGCCTGCGGCCGTAGCCGGCCAGCCCCAGGAGGCCGATTCCCAGCAGCAGGATGGTGGAGGGCTCGGGAACCGGGTTGCTGTTCAAGGGGATGGAGGTCTCGATCTTAAAGTTGGACTGGGTTGTGTGCCGTTCGGCAAAGAAGAGGTCGAAATCGTAGGTGTTGCCGTCGTGGAGACCCAGGGTATCAAGGTCTACTGATCCATTCGCAGCGGGATGAACCCCGCCCAGATCCACGGCCAGTTCTTTGTCGATAAATACCCAGAGGTCGTCGTCCCCGGTGAAGCTGAATGCCTGGCCTGTCTGGTAGGTGAAGGTGGTATGCAGCTGGTAGGTAAAATGAAAGTTGTGGTCGGGGTAGTCGTCCATCTCGTTGCCGAAGAGCTGGTCGTCGATGGGAAAGAATGCACTGTTTGTGTAGTCGTAGATAC
>WFRT01000037.1 GCA_015486445.1 Pseudomonadota bacterium
ACTCCCCGGCTTTCCGCCGGGCCCTGGAGCAGGTCGGCAGCGGCAGGCAGGCCCTGGCCCAACTCGAGATGTGCCTGGCCGCCAACCGGCTGGCCGACGATTGCGGCCGGGGCGGCGGGGAAAAGATCTTTTCGGTCAGTGTCGCTTCGCTGGGTGAAGATCACGGCCGGCCCAGCAGCCATGCCCGAGGACTCCTGGTTCTGGTTCAGGACCAGACCGAAAAGCGCAAGATCGACCAGGAGGTCGAACGCATGCGCCGGCTGGCCTCGATCGGCCGCCTCGCAGCCGGAATCGCCCACGAGATTCGCAACCCCCTGACCGGGATGAACATTTCGCTCGATCTCATTCGCAACGAGTTGCGGGGCAACGAACATGCCGCCTCCCTGGTGGGCGGGGTGATCAACGAGGTCGACCGACTCGAGAAAATCGTTTCCTCGATGCTTGAATTCTCCCGCACCGGGTCCCTGGAGCGGTCCTGGTTCAGCATGATCGACCTGCTTGACAGCTGGTATCTGATTTTCCAGGAGCAGGCCGCCCGCCGCAACCTGGAAACCACGATCAGGATCGGGGATTTTCTCCTGCCCCTGGTCTATGGCGACCGGGAAAAGATCCGTCAGGTGATCGTCAATCTCGGTCTCAATGCCCTCGACGCGGCCGAGGAGGGCGGCGGCCGGGTCGAGGTCGGGCTTTTTTCCGGTACGCAGCAAGGCTGTTGCATTGTTGCCGACGACCCCGTCAATGATGAAGATGAAGAGGAACAGACCTGGCTCTGGCTGCAGATTACCGACAACGGCCCCGGCATCAGCCCGGAGTTTAAGGAAAAGATCTTCGACCCTTTTTTTACCACCAAGAACCGGGGAACCGGGCTTGGTTTGTCGATCGTTCACAGTATAATCAAGGAACACGGCGGGCGGCTTGAAGTCGAGAGCGAGCCCGGCTTCAAGACCACCTTTCTGGTCGGTCTGCCGGCCGGTGAAGCCCAGCCCAACTACCGGAATTTGGAAGATGTCCAATCGAGTACTTATAATTGACGACGAAAAACTGATTCGTGAATCGCTGACCCACCTCCTGGTCGGCGCCGGCTACCGGGTCGAAGTGGCGGGCCGGGTGGCCGACGCCCGGGAACTGGTGGCCCGGGAGCTTTACGACCTGATCCTGATCGACCTGCGCCTGCCCGACGGCAGCGGCATCGATCTGCTGCGCTATATCCACGAGCAGGCCGACTACGCGCCCCTGTGCATCATGATGACCGCCTACGGCTCGGTCGACACCGCCGTCGAAGCGATGAAGTACGGGGCCTACGACTACATCAACAAGCCTTTCAAGTCGCAGGAGATCCTGCTCATCGTCAAGCTTGCCCTGGAGACCGGCAAGCTCAAGCGGGAGGTCCGCGACATCATCAAGTCCCAGGCCGAAATGCACGATATTATTTCGGTCGACCCGGCCATGGAGCGGGTCATGGGGATTGTCCGCAAGGTGGCCCGCAACCGTGACGTTTCGGTTCTCATCCGGGGTGAAAGCGGCACCGGCAAGGAGCTGGTCGCCCGGGCCATCCACTACCTGAGCGAGCGTTCCGACAAGCCCTTTGTCAGCATCAACTGCGCCTCGATCCCGGGCAACCTCCTGGAAAGCGAACTTTTCGGCTACGAGCGGGGGGCTTTTACCGATGCCAAGAGCCGCAAGCTGGGCCTGCTGGAGAAAGCCAACGGCGGCACGGTTTTTCTCGATGAGATCGGCGACATGGACGCTTCCCTCCAGGCCAAGCTCCTGCGGGTGCTTGAAGAGAGCAAATTCCGGCGCCTGGGCAGTGTCGAGGATATTGAAATCGATACGCGCTTCGTTTCGGCCACCAACCAGAATCTCGAAAAGCTGATCGAGGAGGGTAAATTCCGCGATGATCTCTACTATCGCTTAAAGGTCATCAATGTCGTCATCCCGCCCCTGCGGGAGCGGCGCCAGGATATCGAACTGCTGCTAAAATATTTCTTTGACCATTTCAACCGCAAGCTCAACAAGAATGTTCGCGAAATCTCCCCGGGAGCCATGGAACTGCTGCGGAAATACCAGTGGCGGGGCAATGTCCGGGAGTTGAAAAACATGGTTGAAAGGATCATGATTTTAGAGGATGCCGAGGTCATTACCGAGGAACATCTGCCCCTGGAGGTGCTTTCCGCCAGCCGGGACAAGAACAGCTTCGGCCTGGTCATGCCCCGGGAATACGATTTTCGCCAGGGGGTTGATTTCAACGAACTGGTTAAATCCTTTTCCAGCTACCTGATCGAAGAGGCCATGAAGGTGGCCGGCGGTAACAAGGCCAAGACCGCCCGCCTGCTCAACATGGATCGCGGCACCCTGCGTTACCAGATCAAAAAACTCGGCGTCGCCGGCGCCGAATTCGACGAGGAGTAGAAACACGGCAATCGGAATGCTCCGGCCCGCCCAAAAATCTTGCCACCCGGGCCGACATATGCTAGGAAGCTCATCTTCCGGCCGACCGCGGCAAGCCGCTTTTGCCGGATTCCCCCGGGACGTAGCGCAGCCTGGCAGCGCACCTGCCTTGGGAGCAGGGGGTCGGAGGTTCAAATCCTCTCGTCCCGACCACCAGTGAAAACGGCCACTTGCATTGATTTGCAGGTGGCCGTTTTTGCGTTGAAAAAGGAAAAGTTTTGGGGGAGCCATCTGAAGTTCAACACCTCCTGCATAATTGAAATGCCGGATGATATATACGGAGAAACCGGCTGCGCTTTCATCATTCCGGAACAGGGGGTAGAACTTGCAATCGAAGGAGTTATGGAGTATTGTCGCAGGCACCTGGCCGACTACATGCGGCCGAAACGGGTGATTATCCGCGAGGACCTCGTGAGATCCTGCTGAAAACCCTGATCGGCAAGCTGGCCAAACAGGATATCCGGAATAATCTGGCAAGCTATCTGGGGTGATATCTGTTTTCGAAGTGACAAAAATTGTCACTCGCAATTGACGAAAAATGTAACGTTGTATTTTTCTGCTTATTCGTTTGATACCGGAA
>WFRT01000038.1 GCA_015486445.1 Pseudomonadota bacterium
AGCCAGGTGATCCCGGAACGGGTCACGGCCGAGTGGAACGAGCTGCTCTGCGCCCTGACCACCGGCATCGATCCCCGTAAAAACCAGGCTTATGTCGATATCGGTTTCATGGGTCTCAAGGGCGGCTCCGGGGCCATCAAGGGGTGCGACGGCTACGATCATATCGGCATGATCGACGCCTCCGGCGGGATTCTCGACCAGGACTACGAAATGTTTGAACAGCAGACCCCGCATCTGCTGCTGCAGCATGAATACTGGACCGATTCCGCCGGCGCCGGCCGCTGGCGGGGCGGGCTGGGGGTGGAGACCCGTTTTGTCATCGGCAGCGACGACACCCGGGTGGTGACCTTCGGCGACGGCGACCAGGAGCCCGCCTTCGGCTCCCAGGGCGGCGGGCCCGGCACGTTGAACACCATTAGACTGATCTATCCCGACCGGACCGTCTACCAGGCGACCACCAAGGACTTGATTGAAGGGGTCATGAAGGGGACCGAGTTTTTTCAGCAGGCCGGCGGCGGCGGTGGCTATGGTGATCCCCGGACCCGGCCCCTGGACAAGGTGCTGCGGGAGGTCAGGAACGGAGTGCTTTCACCGGAGAAGGCCCGGGCCGATTACGGGGTCGTGGTCGACCCCGAAACCCTGGAACTGGACCCGGAGGCGACTTTGGCCCTGCGGGGGTCGGATTCGGATACTTTGACGTAACGGCTCAGCCCGGACCACCGGGACTGGTTTCTATTTTGGCCAATGTTGAATCGTGGTAACTATTCAGCCAAATACTGGGTCGGGTGGGGATTTCCGAAATCGCTCCGAAAAACCACCTCCGCCCCCTCCTGAAAGAGGGGAGATAAAATTTAGCTGAATAGTTACGAATCGTGAATGAGGAGGAGCGGGAATAATGTTGACAAGATTTGCCCCCCGGGCGGAAAACCCGGAGGAACTGCGCGAACACCAGCTCAAGGGCTTGCAGTGGACCGTCCGGCACGCCTGGGATAACTGCCGGTTTTACCGGGAAGCCTTCCAGCAGGCCGGGGTGGCCCCGGATGATATAAAAACCCTGGAAGATATCCGGCGGCTGCCGTTTACCACGGCCGATGATTTTCGCCGGGGTTATCCCTTCCCGCTGCGCTCCGTGCCCCATTCCGAGATCGTCAGGATCCACGCCTCTTCCGGAACCACCGGCAAACGCAAGGTGGTCTGCTACACCAGCAAGGATATCGACGACTGGACCGAGATGTTCGCCCGCTGCTACGAAATGGCCGGTTTGACCCGCGAGGACCGGGTCCAGATCTGCGTCGGCTACGGGGTCTGGACGGCCGGGGCCGGATTCCAGCTGGCCTGCGAGCGTTTCGGGGCCCTGGCGATTCCTTCCGGCCCGGGCAATCTCGAGATGCAGATGACCTTTCTTGAGGATTTTGGCACCACGGTGCTCTGCTGTACCGCCTCGATGGCCCTGCTGGTGGCCCAGGAGGTTAAAAAGCGCGGCCTTAAAGACCGGCTGAAACTGAAAAAAATCATTGCCGGTTCCGAGCGCACCAGTGCCGCCATGAAGGCCAAGATCATGGAGTTGCTCGGGGTTGAAGAGTATTACGATATTCCCGGGATGACCGAACTCTACGGCCCGGGTACCGGCTTAAGCTGCCGGGCGAGCGAGAATATCCACTACTGGGCCGATTTCTACATTCTCGAGCTGCTCGATCCCGAGACCCTGGAACCAGTGGCCCCGGGCGAGGTCGGCGAAATGGTTTACACGACCCTGGCCAAGGAGGGCTCGCCCCTGGTCCGCTACCGCTCCCGTGACCTTACCCGGCTGATTACGGAACCGTGCCCCTGCGGCTGTCGCCTGCCCCGCCACGCCCCGATCCTGGGCCGCAGCGACGATATGTTCATCATTCGCGGGGTCAATGTCTATCCCAGTGAGATCGACATGATTCTCTCGGCCTGCCGGGGGGTCGGCAGCGAGTACCAGGTGCTCCTGGAGCGCCGGGAAGACGGCAAGGACTACATGCGGCTTAAGGTCGAACGGGACGAGAACACAGCGGTCGAAGCCGATGCGGCCAGCGCCGCCTGGATCTATGAACAGATCCGCCAGGAGATCATGGTGACCCCGGAGGTCGAGATTGTCGCCTACAATGAACTGCCACGCAGTGAACGCAAGACCAAGCGTATTTTCGACAACCGCGGGATTTGAGATGTTGAATTTCGACTACTTAAAGCCGGCCTCTCTGGCCGAGGCGCTGGCCCTGCGGCAGGCCGGCGCGCGAGCGCTTTTTGTCGCCGGCGGCACCGATGTCATCCCCCTTATCAAAAAAAAGGTTATCAGCCCGGACGTGCTGATTTCGCTGCGCGGCATCAGTGAACTCAAGGGCCTTTACGAGGCCAGTGAACAGGTCGTGGTCGGCAGCGGCGTGACCTTGCGGGAGTTGGAAAAATCTCCGCTGGTCGGCCGCTTTTTCCCGGCCCTGCGTGATGCCGTGATTGACATGGCATCGGTCCAGATTCGTAACGTCGCGACCCTCGGCGGCAACATTGTCAACGCCTCGCCCGGGGCCGACAGCGCCGCCCCGCTGCTGATTTACGCGGCCGAGGTCGCCATTGTCCGGGCCGATGGCCGGGAGAGACGACTGCCCCTTGACGATTTTTTTCTCGGGCCGAAGCGGGTGGCGCTGGAAGAGGATGAACTGGTCCGGGCCTTAGTTCTGCCGAAGCCCCGGCCCGGATGCGGTTCGGCCTACGCCAAATTCATGAAACGCAAGGCCATGGATCTTGCCAATGTCGGGGTCGGGGTCAGCCTGTGCCTGGATGACGGCGGCGTCTGCCGCGGCGCCCGGATCGGGCTGGCCACGGTGGCGCCGACCCCGCTGCGGGCCCGGCGGGTGGAGGAGTTTCTCCGGGGCCGGGTGCCGGATGACGACGTCCTGCGGGAGGCCAGTCTCCTGGCTGCCGGCGAAATTTCTCCGATCGATGATCTGCGGGGCCGGGCCTGGCACAAGACCGAGGTGGTCAAGAGCTATCTCCCCCGGGTCGCGAAAATCGCCCGCCAGCGGGCCCTGTCTGATTAAACCTTTTGTGCCGGAGCGTGGATTGATGAAACTTCTCTCCCTGGTGTTGAATGGCGACCGGGTCGAAACCTGGATTATGG
>WFRT01000039.1 GCA_015486445.1 Pseudomonadota bacterium
CGTCGTTGTCGAGGTCGAGGGCGGTGTTGACGACCTCGGAGGGATTGGGGAGAAGCTCGACGGTGGCGTCGAGCAGGGGCTGGACGCCCTTGTTTTTATAGGCCGAACCCATGTAGACCGGGGTGATCTCCCGTTTCAACACGCCCTGGCGGACAGCGCTCAGGATCATCTCCGGGGTGATCTCTTTTTCTTCCAGGTAGGCGTCGGCGAGTTCGTCGCAGAAGTTCGAAGCCTGTTCGAGCAGTTCCTCGCGTTTTTCCTCGGCTTTTTCCTGGAGTTCCGCCGGGATCTCCTCGATGCGGATTTTTTCGCCGCTGTCGCCGTCGAAATAAAAGGCTTTCATCGAAGCCAGGTCGACAACCCCCTCGTGGTTGGCCTCGAGGCCGATCGGAATCTGCATGGCGACGGCGTTGTGCCCGAGTTTTTCCCGCAGTTGTCCGACCACCCGTTCAGGGTTGGCGCCGGCCCGGTCGCACTTGTTGACGAAGGCGATGCAGGGCACCTTGTAGCGTTTCATCTGCTGGTCGACGGTGATCGACTGCGACTGGACGCCGCCGACCGAGCAGAGCACCAGGATGGCGCCGTCCAGAACCCTCAGGGAACGTTCGACCTCGATCGTGAAGTCGACGTGGCCCGGGGTGTCGATGATGTTGATTTCATGGTCTTTCCACTCGCAGTAGGTCGCGGCCGAGGCGATGGTGATGCCGCGCTCCTTTTCGAGTTCCATCGAGTCCATGGTCGCGCCGACGCCGTCCTTGCCCTTGACGTCATGGATGGCGTGGATGCGCTGGGTGTAGTAGAGGATTCTTTCGGTCAGCGTGGTTTTGCCCGAGTCGATGTGGGCGCTGATGCCGATGTTGCGGATCTTGCTGAGTTCCTTGGTAGCCATTTTCCTGTCACCTTTGCTGACGGCCGGGTAGACTCTGGGGTTTACGGGGCCATTCTGTCTGCTGCGAAATTTACGATTTTACGTTGATCTGTTCGGTCATAAAAAAGAGCGCCTGCAGTCTGACGACGGCAGGCGTTCAGGTTAACCATTGCAACTTGGATTACTGACTGAATTCTCGATCCCCGGCGGCCGGCCCCGGCTGGCCCCGGGTATCTACGGTCGTCGGACCGGAGAAGCACGCGGCCTATACTCTAAAAAAAATTAAAATGCAAGGAAAACTTGAGTAAAATGAAAAATTTTGTTTACCGGCTCACCCCTGGAGATAGGCGGCGATTCCGGGAATCTGCCGGCGGTGGACGACGAGGAAGAGTTTGTCGCCGGGAAACACCCGGTCCTGGCCGCGGGGCATGATGATCCGGCCCGATTTCTCGTTCAGGATGCCGGCGAAGACACAGTCCGTGGCAAAAACCGAAATCTGCGACAGATCGGCAATGGAGATGCCCTCGGCCGGGCCGTTGTCGGGGTACTGGGCCATGATCAGCAGGGTGTTGCTCTTGATCTGGGTGATGATCTGGATGCAGGGATTTTCGAGCTCCATCATGATCTTGTTCTGGAACAGTTCGATCATGTTGCAGATCGTTGTCACCCCGGCCGAGCGGTAGACCTCCTCGTAATCGGGATGGCGCATCTTGGCCATGATCCGGGAGACTCCGAGGCTGTGGGCCAGCAGGGCGAAAACCAGGTTGTCGGTGTCGGAATAGAGGGTGGCGATGGCGATGTCGGCCTTCTCGATCCCGGCCTCTTTCAGGGTCAGGATGTCGGTGGCTCCGCCGTTGATCGTGACGATCCCGGTTTCGGCGTAGATCTTTTCACAGCGGTTCCGGTTCTGTTCGATGATGACGACGTCATCCTTGCGGTTGGCCAGCATCTGGCCGACGTGGGTGCCGATGACGCCGCCGCCGGCGATGATGATATACATGCAGCGCTACCTCTCTTTCAGTAGGTTGGGTTTGGGGTTGAAAATATTTCCCGTTCTCTCGCCGGGACGTTTTCCTATTTCCGCACCAGGCGCAGACAGAGCAGAAAAACCGGCAGGATTTCGAGGCGGCCGGCCAGCATGCCGAAAATGTAGCTCAGTTTGACCGCTGTCGGGAAATCCGCCAGCTGCCGGGCGTTGAAGAATCCGGGCCCCATGTTGCTGACTGCCGAAAGCATGCCGGACAGGGCCTGGCAACTGTTGAGGCTGGTGCAGGCCAGGGTCAGCGAAGTGCCGGCCCAGACCAGGGCGGCCCAGGCGAAAAGGAGGGCGCAGATGCGCTGGATTTCCTGCTGCGAAATAAGCTTGTTTTGAATGACCAGGGGGATAATTGCCTTGGGCGAGAGGGAGAGTTGCTTGAGCTCGCTGGTCAGGGCCTGCCAGAGGATGCCGACCCGCAACACCTTGAAGCCGCCGGCCGTGGAGCCGATGCAGCCGCCGACAAACATCAGCAGCAGAAAGAGCTGGCGGGCCAGGGCCGGGTAGAAGGGGTCGTTGATCGGGCGGGTCGCGTAACCAGTGCTGGTAATCAGGGAAACGGCTTGGAACAGCGCGCCCCGGAAATGGTCGTGAAAGGTTGTCCAGGAGGAGCTGATCCGGTCGCCGTGGGCTAAGTGGAGGGCGAGCCAGAGCAAAAGCGTGGCGCTAACGACCATGAACCAGAAGATGCGCATTTCGTAGTCCCGGTAGAGGGCCCGCCAGTCACCGGTGCTGACCTTGTAATGGAGCAGGAAATTGGTGCCGCCCATGAACATGAAGAAGATGATCGTGTATTCGATCAGGGGGCCGTGGGCCAGGCCGCTGAAATAGGCGATCGAGGCATCGTGGGTGGAAAAGCCCCCGGTCGAAACCAGGGTCAGGGTGTGGTTGAGGGCATCGAACAGGGGCATGCCCTCGAGCCAGAGCAGGGTGAAGGCGGCCAGGGTCAGGCAGGCGTAGATGGTCAGGATGATCTTGATGGTGTTGAAGATTCCGGGGACCGGGCGGTTGGCGTTGATCTTGTGGCTTTCGGCCACAAACAGGGTGGCCGCGGCACTGCCGCCCCGGAAACTGACCGCGAGAAAGAAGGTCAGGATGCCGATGCCGCCGATCCACTGGGTGAAAGAGCGCCAGAAGAGCACGGCCGGCGGCATCCGGTCCAGGCCGGTGAAGACGGTCATGCCGGAAGCGGTAAAGCCGCTGGTGGTTTCAAAGAAGATGTCGATGAAGGAGTATTGCCGCAGCAGCAGGCACAGGGGGATGGTGCCGACCAGCGAGACCGTAAACCAGGCCAGGGCGGTGATGATCATGCCGTCCTGGATGCTGGGAACCTTTTTGGGAACCAGCTTCCGGGTCAGCAGCAGGCCGGCGGCGCTGATCCCGGCCCCAGGCAGGGCAAAAGCCAGAAAGATTTTCAGGGAGTACCCGGGGCCGGGGAAGACGAGGTGAACCAGGGCCGGGAAAATCATCAGCAGGCCGAAGATAAAGAGCAGAGAGCCGAGGTGGCTGAGAATCGTCAGTCCGGCAACCGCCTTCCTGATCATGGCAGTAAAATC
>WFRT01000040.1 GCA_015486445.1 Pseudomonadota bacterium
GGCGGAAACCGAGATCCGGTTGCGGCTTGATATCGAAGGTACGGGAAAAGCCGAGATCGCTAGCGGAATTCCCTTTCTAGACCACATGCTGACGCTCTTTGCCCGCCATAGCGGCTGCGCTCTTGAAATCGCGGCCCGGGGCGACCTCGAGGTTGATTTTCACCACACGGTCGAGGACCTGGGGATCTGCCTGGGCCAGGCTCTGGGCCAAGCCTTAGGCGATTTGAGTGGGATCGCCCGTTACGGAGAGGCCCTGATTCCGATGGACGAAACCCTCTGCAGCGCCGTGGTCGACATCTCCCGCCGTCCTTTCCTGGTCTACAACCTGCCGGCGACCGCGGCCAAGGTCGGGGAGTTTGACAGTGAACTGGGCGAGGAATTTTTCCGGGCCCTGGCCGTCAACGGCGGTCTGACCCTGCATCTCAACCTGCACTACGGCAAGAACCAGCACCATATTTTCGAAGCCGCCTTCAAGGCCACGGCCCACGCCCTGCGCCGGGCCTGGAGCCGGCGGCCGGAACTGGAAGGACGGGTGCTCAGTACCAAGGGTTCCCTATGATTGCGATTATCGATTACGGCATGGGCAACCTGCGCAGCGTCCAGAAAGCTGTGGAGAAGGTCGGCCGTGATGCCGTTATCACCCGCAGTCCGGCAACCATTGCCAATGCCCGGGCGGTGATCCTGCCCGGGGTCGGGGCGTTTAAGGACTGCATGGAAAACCTGGAAAGGTTTGCCCTGATCGACCCGGTCCTGAAAGCGATCGCTTCGGGCAAGCCTTTTCTCGGCATCTGCCTCGGCCTGCAGCTGCTCTTTACCGAGAGCCTGGAATTCGGCCGGCATCCCGGTCTCGGGGTGGTCAAGGGGGTGGTTCGTCCCTTTTCCCCGACCCTGCCGGACCCTGACCGGCCCGGCGGTTGCCTGAAAATCCCCCATATGGGCTGGAACGCTGTGGAACTCAAGCAGTCGGTTCCGGCCCTGGCCCCGATTAGCAGTGGCGATTATTTCTATTTCGTCCACTCCTACTATGTGGAGCCGGAAGAGTCCGGGGTGGTGGCCACGGTGACCGACTACGGGATCGAGTTTGTTTCCGCCGTCGCTTTTGACAATGTCCTGGCGACCCAGTTCCACCCCGAAAAAAGCCAGCGCCAGGGCCTGGCCCTGCTCAAAGCCTTTGCCGAACTTAGCTGAAGCCGTGGGGCCGGGCGGGTTGGCCCAGAACTATAGAAATCCGGAATTCCAGAACTATAGAGACTGAAAGAGTATCGACGATGATGACCAGACAAGCAAACCTGTTGCAAAGTTCCCGCCTCCGGCTGCTGGGCGGCCTGCTTTGCCTTTTGTTTTTCAGCCTGCTGGCCGGGTGTGCGACCAAGGATGTTAGAATCAAGGAGGTCAGCCGGATTCCGGCCTTCAAGCGGGTGGCGGTAATGCCTTTTGACGTCACCTTCTGCCGCAGCTGCAGTGATTCCTATCCGACCTGCCGGCCGGTCGGAAACCGGATTGTCTGCGACCGGGTGAGCAACAATATCGGCTTCCAGCTGGCCCTTTCCCTGGCCCGGGAGATCGCGATCTACGGCAAGTACGACGTTATCGAGCCGGAGGTGGCGGCCCGGGTCCTGCCCCTTGTCGGCCAGCTTCCGATGGCCGAGATCGGCCGGCGGCTCGGAGCTGAAATGCTGATTTTCGGCACCGTGATGCGTTACCAGGAGCGGATTGGCGGCCCGATGTCGGTCCAGCGGCCGGCCTCGGTCTATTTCGAGGTTTCCCTGATCAACGCCCGGACCGGCAAGACCGTCTGGTATGCGGTGTTCGACCAGACCCAGAAATCTTTAAGTGCCGATATTACCAATTTCCGGAATTTTGTCCGCGGCGGCGGCAAGTGGTTGACCGCGGCCGAATTCGCCGAGGTCGGCATTGCCCAGATGATCGAACGTTTTCCCGGGCTCGAGGGAATGAAGATTCATTGAGTAGGCCACGGCCCGGGCAATATTCGGGTTGTAAAGTCATTTTTAACTGTTCCGATGCGGGTGTGCGGCGGCGCCCGCCAGAGAGAGAAATCATGCTGATAATCCCGGCGATCGATCTGAAAGACGGCAACTGCGTGCGCCTGCGCCAGGGCCGGATGGAAGACGACACCCTCTTTTCCACCGATCCCGTGGCCATCGCCCGGCACTGGCAGGAACGGGGAGGGCGTTTTCTCCATATCGTGGATTTGAACGGCGCTTTTGCCGGCCAGCCGGTCAACCGCGAGGTTATCCGGCGGATTGTCGAAGCCCTGGATATTCCCTGTCAGCTCGGGGGCGGAATTCGTGACCTGGAAACGGTCGAAGCCTACCTTGAACTTGGCCTTGCGCGGGTTATCCTGGGGACCGTGGCGGTCGAAAACCCGGAACTGGTGCGAACCGCGGCCGCCCGTTTCCCGGGCCGGGTCTGTGTTGGCATCGACGCCCGCAACGGCATCGTCGCGACCCGGGGCTGGGCCGCCGAGACCGGGGTCCGGGCGGTTGACCTGGCCCGGGGTTTCGAGGCCTGCGGGGTGGCCGCGATCATCTACACCGACATCCTGCGCGACGGCATGCAGACCGGGGTCAACCTGGCCGAAACCCGGGCCCTGGCCGAAGCCATCTCGATCCCGGTCATCGCCTCCGGCGGCATTGCCACGATCGAAGATGTCCGGGGCCTGCTGGAGATTGAAAGGTATGGCATCGAGGCGGCGATCACCGGCCGGGCGCTCTACGAGGGAACCCTCGATCTGGCCGCCGCCCAGACCCTGGCCGACCGCGGTCCGGCAGGAAAAGAGTAAAGCGATGCTGGCCAAGCGTATCATTCCCTGTCTCGACGTCAAGGACGGCCGGGTGGTCAAGGGGGTCAATTTCGTGGGCCTGCGGGACGCCGGCGACCCGGTCGAGGTGGCCGCGATCTATGACGAACAGGGGGCCGACGAACTGACCTTTCTCGACATCACCGCCTCCAGTGACCGGCGCTCGATCATTCTCGACGTCGTCGCCCGCACCGCCGAGCAGGTTTTCATCCCCCTGACCGTCGGCGGCGGAGTCCGCCGGCTCGAAGATATCCGGGCCTTGCTCAACGCCGGGGCCGACAAGGTTTCGATCAATACGGCCGCCGTCCATCGTCCCGAATTCGTCCGCGAGGCGGCTTATCGCTTCGGCAGCCAGTGCACCGTGGTGGCGATCGACGCCAAGGCCCGGACCAGCGGTCCGGGTTGGGAGGTTTACATCTACGGCGGACGCGAGGCGACCGGGATTGACGCGGTCGAGTGGGCCCGGCGGATGGTTGACTACGGGGCCGGTGAGATTCTTCTGACCAGCATGGACCGGGACGGCACCAAGGACGGGTTCGACCTCGATTTGACCCGGACCATTGTCGACGCAGTCGAGGTCCCGGTGATCGCCTCGGGCGGGGTCGGCAACCTCGAGCATATCTACCGGGGGCTGACCGAGGGGGCCGCCTCCGCCGCCCTGGCCGCCTCAATCTTCCATTATCGTGAATACACGATTGCCGAAGCCAAGCAATACCTGCGCGAACGCGGTGTCCGAGTACGGTGAAACGGCAACACCGAGATCGTGTGCAAAGCGGAGAAATTCATCCCGGCCGGGGGTCCTGGCCGGGGGACAGACACCTGGAGTGAGATGAAAAACAGTTCGGAATATATCTATATCGACGCCCGGGGCGACTGGTGGTACGAGGGTAACAAGATTATCCACCCGGAGGTCTTGAAGCTTTTCAAGAGCTCGCTTGAGGTCGATCCCGCCAGTGGCGAGCTGAAAATTGACTACAAGGGGCGGCAGGCCCCGGTAAAAACCGAAAAGACCCCTTTTTTCATCCAGGATATCATCAGCGATATCACTCCTGATGGCCGGCTGGACGGCATCGAACTGCTTCTCGATGACGGCACCAGGGAGGCTCTGGATCCCGCCACCCTGGCCCTTGATGAAGACGGGATCCTGCGGGCCCGGGTCAAGGCGGGGCGCTTTGCCGCTCTCTGCCTGCCGGCCGCCCATTTTCGCCTGGCCGAGCTGCTCGGCGAAGATGAAGCCGGTGGTTTCGTCCTGGATCTGGGAGGGAAGCGGTACCCGGTGCTGAAGCTTCATTCTTGGTAATTATTCAGCCAAATACGGGGTCGGGCGCGGCTTTTCTTCGCTAGGCGTTAAGATTTCTGTTTTTCCTAACGCTCGCTCCGCCCGCATTGCAAAACTCGCTTACGCTCAGACAGTTGCAATGCTTATGGGCTCCCGCTCGCTGGGAAAAACGACGAAATCTTTCCGAAACCGCTCAGGAAAACCACCCCCGCCCCCTCCTCTGAAAGAGGGGAGATAGAATTTAGCCAAACAGTTGCTATTCTTGAACGGTCATAGGCCGGTGAGCAAAAAACCGGCGGGAGACAAGGTAAGCATGAGTGAGATGAATCGGATTATCGACGAGGCTGACCAGTCTCTGCTGGTCGCGCTGGTTCTCGACGCCCTGCGCCGGACCATGGTCCATTACGGTTTCTGGTTTGCCGAGGTCGAACACCAGCTGGGCATGGAGTTGGCCCTGAAGATCGAAAAAAGCGCCTGGGCCGGGTCGTCCGCCAACCAGATGCGGCGTCTGGGCAAAATTCTGGGGTTCGCCGTCGAGGAGGACGGCACCCCTAGCCGACTGCGGCAGATGTCACGCGAGCAGCTGATCGATCTGCTGAAGAACCTGGGGGTCAACTGGCTGGCCAATGACGGGATCTGGTTTCAGGCGATTGAAAAAGAGCACGGCATGGTCGATGCCAAGCGCTGCAACGATTCCTGCTGGACCCGCTACTCCCCTTACGAGGCCGAACGGATCAAGGAACTGCTGGGCCTGCCCGAGGCCGGCGGTATTCCGGCCCTGAAAAAAGCCCTGGCTTTTCGCATGTACGCCCTGATCAATCGGCAGTCGATCGAAGATCTCGACGCCGACACGATAATCTTCCGGATGAACGAGTGCCGGGTCCAGCGGGCCCGGCAGCGCAAGGGACTGCCGGATTATCCCTGTAAATCGGTGGGGCTGGTCGAATATCCCTATTTTGCCCGGACCATCGATTCCAGGATCAGGACCGAGTGCGTCGGCTGCCCCCCCGACCCCCATCCGGAAGACTGGTTCTGCGCCTGGAAGTTTACCCTCGAAAAATAGTAGAATCGTTCAGGCCGTTGGCGAAGCGGGGCAGGAGCTCTCCCCGCTTGCCGGCGACCTCGAGGAGATGGTTGGTTTGGCCGATAATATCGCGCTTTTTTCCCTGAACCGCTGCACCAGCGTGGAAATGCTGGAAGAAAACCGCCTGCTTTCCGTCTGCCGCCTGCGGGATACCTGCACCACGGCCGAGGTTCGGCTGGTGGTCGCCCTGCCGGGACTCGAGATTGTCAAGGCCGAGGCCGATTTTCAGTCCCGGCGCTGCCGGCCGCCGGCCGATCTTAAAGCCCGCCTGGCAAAACTTGCCGGGGTCCGGGTGGGCAGCGGCATGCTGAAAATTATTGCCGGCCTGCTCGGCGAGGAGGAGAACTGCCGCCAGCTGGTCTACATGGTCGAGGAGTGCTGCCACGGGGTGATCCTGAGTCTGACCCGGAAAGTGCTGCTCAAGGCCCCGGATGACGAGGCCGGCCGCTTTTCCTTCTATGCCGAAATGGTTAAAAAGAGCATCCGCCTCTATGACCGTTGCGCCGCCTTTGCCCGCGGCGGCCCC
>WFRT01000041.1 GCA_015486445.1 Pseudomonadota bacterium
GCTATTCCCTGGCCAAGCGCTACACCGTCTATACTCACTACATCCTCGGCTTCTGCCTGGCCCTGGCGCCGGTCGGGGCCTGGCTCGCGGTTACCGGCTCGCTGGCCCTGACCCCGATTATACTGGGGCTGGCCGTGGCCTGCTGGGTCAGCGGCTTCGATCTTCTCTACTCCCTGCAGGACATCGAATTCGACCGCCGGGAGAACCTCTATTCTATCCCCGCCGCGATCGGCGTCGAAAAAACCCTGGCCCTGGCCCGCCGGCTGCACCTGGGCATGCTCGCCGGCCTTTTCCTGGTCTGGCTGCTGAGCCCGGGGCTGGGCTGGCTCTTTTTTCTCGCCCTGGTAATCGTCGCCGCCCTGCTGCACTACGAACATGGACTCTTAAGCCCGGACGACCTGAGCAAGATCGATGTCGCTTTTTTCACGATCAACGGCTACATCAGCCTGACCCTGTTTATCGTTGCCGCGATCGATATCTTCGCCGGCTGAACAAAAACCCGGCCCAGGCCGGTTTCATCCCGAATTGTATACCTCTCGTAACTATTCAGCCGAATACGGGGTCGGGCGCGGCTTTTCTTCGCTAAGCGTTAAGATTTCTGTTTTTCCTTGCGCTCGCTACGCCCGCATTGCAAAACTCGCTACGCTCAGACAGTTGCAATGCTTATGGGCTCCCGCTCGCTGGGAAAAACAACGAAATCTTTCCGAAACCGCTCAGAAAAACCACCCCCGCCCCCTCCTGAAAGAGGGGAGATAGCATTTAGCTGAATAGTTACAGTTCTCTTTCGATAAACCCCGAAACCATTGACTGTCAATCAAAAAATGGCCGTCGGCAAAACCACGATGAAAATCCCGGTCGAAAAGGCCTCAGGCCAGGATGATTTCCCGCTGCAGGCGGCGGATGCGGTCGCGGAGTTCGGCGGCGCGTTCGAAGTCGAGCTGGCGGGCGGCCCTGGCCATCTCTTTTTCCCATTTGCGGATGGCCCGGTCACAGGCCCGGGTACCTTTGGCAACCAGGGCGTCGAAATCGACTTCATCGGCGGCCGGCGCGGCCTGGTCGCCGCCGGCTTCGTACTCGACCTCGATCGCCTCCTGGACCCGGTGGATGACGCTTTGCGGAGTTATCTCGTAGCGGCGATTGTACTCCTTTTGTTTACGGCGGCGGCGCTCCATTTCCGCGATGGCGCTCTGCATCGACCCGGTAACCCGGTCGGCGTACATGATAACCCGGCCCCCGAGATTGCGGGCCGCGCGGCCGGCGGTCTGGATCAGGGAGCGGTGGGAGCGCAGAAACCCCTCCTTGTCGGCATCGAGGATGGCGACCAGGGCGACCTCGGGGATATCGAGCCCTTCGCGCAGCAGGTTGATGCCGACCAGGATGTCGAATTTTCCCAGCCGCAGCTGGCGAATCAGTTCGACCCGCTCCAGGGTGTCGATATCAGAGTGAAGATAGCGGGTCTTGAGATTGACTTCCCGCAAAAATTCGGTCAGATCCTCGGCCATCCGTTTGGTCAGGGTGGTAACCAGGGCGCGGCCGCCGGCCGCGACCGTCTCGCGCAGCCGCGCCACCACGTCATCGACCTGTCCCCGGGCCGGGCGCACCTCGATTTCGGGATCGACCAGCCCGGTCGGCCGGATGACCTGCTCGACAACCTGTTCGGCCACCTTCAATTCGTAGTCGCCCGGGGTCGCCGAAACGTAAATCGTCTGGCCGGTGCGCTCCTCGAACTCGGCAAAGGTCAGGGGCCGATTGTCGAGGGCCGAAGGCAGGCGGAAGCCGTATTCGACCAGGGTTTCCTTGCGCGAGCGGTCGCCCTTGAACATGCCCCCGATCTGGGGCACGGTAACATGGCTTTCGTCGATGATTACCAGGTGGTTGCGGGGCAGGTAGTCCATCAGCGTCGGCGGAGCCTCGCCCGGGGCCCGGCCGGTGAGGTGGCGGGAGTAGTTTTCAATCCCCTGGCAGTGGCCCATCTGCTCGATCATTTCGAGATCGAACATGGTGCGCTGTTCGAGCCGCTGGGCCTCGAGCAGGCGGCCTGAGTTCTGCAGCTCGGCCAGGCGCTGACCGAGTTCGTCCTGGATCGCCTTGAAGGCCCTTTTGCGGACCTCTTCCGGGGTCACGTAGTGGCTGGCCGGGTAGACCGTAAACTTGCCGAGCCGTTCATTGACCCGGCCGGTGAGCGGGTCGATCAGGGTCAGGGCCTCGAGTTCGTCGCCGAAAAATTCAAGCCGCAGGGCGCTCTCTTCCATGTTGGCGGGGAAAATATCGACGGTTTCGCCCCGGACCCGGAAGGTGCCGCGGTGGAAATCGTAGTCGTTGCGCTCGTACTGGATCTCGACCAGCCGGCGGATGATCGTCTGCCGGTCGAGATCGCCGCGTTCGGGCTCGAGGTAGAGCAGCATCCCCTGGTAGGCCTCGGGCGAGCCCAGGCCGTAGATGCAGGAAACGCTGGCGACGATGATGACATCCTCGCGTTCGAGCAGCGAAACCGTGGCCGCGTGGCGCAGTTTGTCGATCCGGTCATTGATCGAGGAGTCTTTTTCGATGAACGTGTCGGTCGTCGGAATGTAGGCTTCGGGCTGGTAGTAGTCGTAGTAGCTGACGAAATATTCGACCCGGTTGTCGGGGAAAAAGTCCTTGAACTCCTGGTAGAGCTGGGCCGCCAGGGTCTTGTTCGGAGCGATCACCAGGGTCGTGCGCCCGACCCGGGCGATGACCTGGGCCAGGGTAAAGGTCTTGCCCGAGCCGGTGACCCCGAGCAGCACCTGTTTCGCGAGCCCGCGCTCCAGGCCCGTGCTGAGCGCGGCGATCGCCGCCGGCTGATCGCCGGACGGGTTGAAGGGGGCGTGGAGCTTGAATGGCGGCATGCTGTTCCACCGGCGGTTGCGACCGGCTAGCGGTGCTCACGGGTCTTGTTGAAGGTGATTTCGGGATTGGTTTCGATAATCCGGTTGAGACGCCACTCGCTCGAGGCCAGCAGGGTCAAGTCTCCCTCGGCATCGACAAAGAGCTGGTTTTCATGTTTCCGGCGGAAAGTTTCAAGCCGCTTGCGGTCGTCGCACTCGAGCCAGCGGGCGGCGGCGTAGTCGGCCGGCTCGTAGACCGCCTCGACCCCGTATTCGGCTTTGAGCCGGGCCATGGTCACCTCGAACTGCAAGACCCCGACCGCCCCGAGGATATAGTCGCTGCCGATCAGCGGGCGAAAGACCTGGACCGCGCCCTCTTCCGAAAGCTGGATCAAGCCCTTGCCCAACTGTTTGCTCTTGAGCGGGTTTTTGAGCACCACCCGGCGGAAATGCTCCGGGGCGAAATTGGGAATCCCGGTGAACTTGAGTTCTTCCCTGGTCGTGAAGGTGTCACCGATCTTGATCGTGCCGTGGTTGTGGATGCCGATGATGTCGCCGGGCCAGGCTTCGTCGACATGGCTGCGGTCCTGGGCCATGAAGATGGTGGCGTTGGCGATCGCCACCTCCTTGCCCAGGCGGTGGTGGCGCACCTTCATGCCGCGCTTGAAACGGCCCGAACAGATGCGAAAAAAAGCGATCCGGTCGCGGTGGGCCGGGTCCATGTTGGCCTGGATCTTGAACGTAAAACCGGAGAACTGCTCCTCGTCGGGATTCACCACCCGGGTCGTGGTCGGCCGGGGACCGGGGGCCGGGGCCAGTTCAACGAAGGCGTCGAGCATCTCGCGAACCCCGAAATTGTTGATCGCACTGCCGAAAAAGACCGGGGTCTGGCTGGCTTTGAGATATTCGTTGTGATCGAAGGGGTTGGCCGCCCCCTCCATGAGCTCGACATCCTCGCGCAGGGTCGCGGCCTGGTCGCCGAGATAGCGGTCCAGTTCCGTCGCCTTAAGATCCTCAATAACGATCCCCTCCCCGGCTCCCGGCCGGCGGTCGCGGCTCGGGGTAAAGAGCTGGAGTTTGCGCCGGTAAAGGTCGTAAACTCCCTTGAATGACTGGCCCATGCCGATCGGCCAGGAGAGCGGGGCGCACTCGACCTGGAGCCGGTCTTCGATCTCGGCCAGGATGTCGAGCGGCTCCATGCCCTCGCGGTCGAGCTTGTTGATGAAGGTAATAATCGGGGTGTTGCGCATCCGGCAGACCTCCATCAGCTTCTCGGTCTGGGGTTCAACCCCCTTGGCGCTGTCGATCACCATCAGGACACTGTCGACCGCGGTCAGCACCCGGTAGGTATCCTCGGAAAAATCCTGGTGACCGGGGGTGTCAAGCAGGTTGATTTCGAAATCGCGGTAATTGAACTTCATCACCGACGAGGTTACCGAAATGCCGCGCTCCTGTTCGATCGCCATCCAGTCGCTGGTCGCGTGGCGGGCGGTTTTCCGGGACTTGACGGCCCCGGCCATCTGAATGGCCCCGCCAAAAAGCAGGAGCTTTTCAGTCAGGGTGGTTTTGCCGGCGTCCGGGTGGCTGATGATCCCGAAAGTCCGCCGCCGGGCAATCTCCTTTTGCAATTGATTTTGACTGCTCAAAATGTCTCTTCCATGAAAAACCCGGCCACTCCGGCGCCGGATTTCCTGACAGGTTAAAATTCTCGTTCTCCCGCCCTCTATGGATGCTGGCAAAGGGCGAAGCTCTATCCTATATCACGCTTCTTTTGTCAACCTTATTGGCCGGCCGCCAACCATCCCGACCGCCAGGCCGGGGAAACAGCGGGGCCCGGACAGCTTGCCCGGGCCCCGGTTACGGCTTTTGCAGCCCCTGGCCTCTCAAGGATGACAAACTCGTAAAAAGTCAAAATATTCGATGGCTAAGTAAAAAGCTTCATATGCAAGGCGCCCGAAACCTTGAGGAATGAGGCGTACATACAGTACGCCGCAGTGACGAAGGTTGAAGGGGA
>WFRT01000042.1 GCA_015486445.1 Pseudomonadota bacterium
CTCTACCTGCACACCGATTTCCGCCTCGTCGCCCTCGCCGCCCTGGCCGGCAACCTGGTCGCCGCGGTCGGCGGCTTCATCTGGCTGATGAAAATCCTGTATCGAGTCGAGCAGGAAAAAGCGACGTAACATGCCGGCCGGTATTACCGACGCGAAATATAAAGGAGAAAAAGGAGGGGAAAGTCGGAGTCGGCGGCGGAAGGCGGCCAAGAGCGCCGGGAAAACCGGGCCGTAAAGTTAAAATCGCGGGCAGGAATCGTACCGCTTTCGGGCCGGCGGGCCGCCCCCGGCCCGAGACTGGAGCGGTTTCCCTACTCTTCGCGCTGGCGGCTGGCCAAGTACTTGATAATCTGGCTTGGTTTAAGTTTGCGGCTGGCGGGACCGGTGCGAATAAAGAACTCTTCGCTGTCGCCTTTCTTGAGAAAGGCCGGAATCTCGGAGACCCGGGCCCGAATCTCGACCACCTTGAGACCGTCGACCTCGACGATCGCGAACTGGATATAGCGGGAGAACTCGAGTCCGATGTGGGTGCTGATCAGGCTGTCGATATGACGCAGGCACTTGTCGTCGTTGGCAAAGTTGTCACGCTCGATGCCGCAGACAGTGCCGTCGTCTTCGACCCCGAGCAGCAGGACGCCGCCGTCGGTGTTGAGAAAACCGACCAGGCCCTTGAGCCAGGCGACTTCCATCTCCTTGCCGGCCCGGTTTTCGCGCAGATTCCAGCGTACCGTGGCCTTGAACTCCAGGGTCTCGCTCTCACCCGCCTTGATCAACTCCCGGATTCGGGCCCCGGGGTCGGTCAGCGCCGCCTCGCGCCGAATCTCTTCGTCGATCAGCCGGCGGTTTTCACGGTGCAGGGCCTCCAGGGAGGCCAGGTGACGGCGGACAAGGAAGAAAGAGAGCAGGAAAAGCCCGCTGCCAACCAGGAAAATAGCCATCGGGATCCAGAAAAAGGTGACTTGGTAGGGAATGATCTGGGGAATGTCGCGTTCCGGGATCAGAACCGACAACCAGAGATGGCGCCCCCCAATCTGCAGCGGCACAAAACCGGCCCACCAGGGTCGGCGCCCGACCTTGAAGGAAAAAACCTGCTCCCCGGAAAGGGTCTCCCGCTGCCATTTCTCCAGGACCTGGGCAAACCCCATATCCTTGAGCTTTTCCACCGGAGGCAGTTCCTTGTCCGCCACCTCGCCCGGTTTGGGCGGCAGGCCGAGAATCCGGCCATTGTCGGAGATCATGAAGGCCCGCCCTTCGCTGCCGAGATCGAGTTCCGAGGTCCAGGCCAGCAGGTCGCTGATCAGGACATCAAAGGCCACCACATATTTCAGCTCAGGGTGTTGCTTGACTTCCCATCTCAAGGCGGCGGTCACCCCGATCCGGCCGTCGGCGTAGAAACGGTAAGGGGCCGTCCAGAAGATCTCGTCCTTTCGGCTTTCCGCCAGCAGGCAGCCTTTGAACCAGGGCCGCTGCCGGGGGTCGTAGGCACTCGGCACAAGTTTTGCCGGCCCCGGAGTGCCGCCGTCCTGCCACTCCCGTTCCTCGATCTGGCCGGGATGCCGGGCCGGGTCCCTGACACGGCTGTACCAGTTCGTTCCACGGTGCCGGAGATAGTACTCCTCACCCCTGGTGTTGGCAATAATCAGGGCGTGGATCTGGGGCAGGCTCTTCAGGGTGGGAATAAAGTAGTGATCGATGGCCCGGCCGTTCTGGAGATTCAAGGCCCGGTTCTCACCCCATTCCCGGGCAATCTTCAGGCTGGTGGCCACCGGTTCGGTAAAATTCTTGAATTCGACCTGTTTGCGAAAGGAAAGTTCACTGACCCAGGCCTTAAAAAGGTCATCCTTGGCCTGGAAAGCCTGGAAAAGGGCCAGGGCCGAGGCCGCCAGGGTCAGAACCAGGATCAGCCAGGGCAACAGCCTGAGAAAACGTTGCAGGCGGGTCAGGGAGTGGCCGACGGGCCGGGCGGCGGGGGAATCAGGAGTCATCTGGACCTGGATCAAGGAACGGCAACAAAAGAAAACAGAGCCGGGTCAAATCCGGCGCCGGGATAAAGAATCTCAAGTGAAGGCCGAATCTATACCGTAAAAAAGCCTTTATTGCAACTTTTACCGGCCTTTCCGACCCCTTTGAGCCCGTAAAAAAAGCCCGCGGGGGACCCCCCCGCGGGCTTTTGCCGGTTGCCTTAAAGCGATGGGCCGGGTTTACATCATGCCGCCCATGCCGCCCATGCCGCCCATGCCGCCGCCGGGCATCGGCGCCGGAGGCTCTTTCTCGGGCTTCTCGGCCACCATCGCCTCGGTGGTAATCATCAGACCGGAAATCGAAGCGGCATTCTGCAGCGCGGTCCGCGCCACCTTGGTCGGGTCGATGACCCCGACTTCCACGAGGTCGCAGTATTCTCCGGTCGCGGCGTTGAAACCGAAGGCACCCTTCTCTTCCTTGAGCCGGGCGACCACCACCGAGCCTTCGAGGCCGGCGTTGTTGACAATCTGGCGCACCGGCTCTTCGATGGCCCGGCGAACGATCTTGACTCCAAGCTCTTCGTCGTGGGTCAGGTTGCTGAGATCCTCGAGCTTGACCCCGGCCCGCAACAGGGCCACACCGCCGCCGGGGACGATGCCCTCTTCGACCGCGGCGCGGGTCGCGTTGAGAGCGTCCTCGACCCGGTCCTTCTTCTCTTTCATCTCGGTTTCGGTCGCAGCCCCGACATTGATGACGGCCACGCCGCCGATCAGTTTGGCGAGACGCTCCTGGAGTTTTTCACGGTCGTAGTCGGAAGTGGTCTCCTCGATCTGGGCGCGAATCTGCTTGACCCGGTTCTGGATCATATCCTGCGAGCCGGCACCGTCGACGATCGTGGTGTTGTCCTTGTCAACCGTGATCCGCTTGGCTTCGCCGAGATCGCTCAAGGTGGCGGACTCGAGCTTCAGGCCGATCTCCTCGGAGATCACCTGGCCGCCGGTCAGCACCGCGATGTCTTCGAGCATCGCCTTGCGGCGGTCGCCGAAGCCCGGGGCCTTGACAGCCACGCAGTTCAGAGTGCCGCGCAGTTTGTTGACCACCAGGGTGGCCAGGGCCTCGCCGTCGACATCCTCGGCAATCAGCAGGAAAGGCCGGCTCATCTTAGCGATCTGTTCGAGGATCGGCAGGAGGTCTTTCATGTTGCTGATCTTTTTGTCATGGATCAGGATGAAGGGATTGTCGAGCTCGGCAATCATCTTCTCGGTGTCGGTGACAAAGTAGGGAGAGAGATAGCCGCGGTCGAACTGCATGCCCTCGACCACCTCGAGCGTGGTCTCCATCGACTTGGCCTCTTCGACCGTGATAACGCCCTCTTTACCGACCTTGTCCATGGCCTCGGCGATGATATTGCCGATGGTGTCGTCGCCGTTGGCCGAAATGATTCCGACCTGGGCGATATCCTTGTGGGTTTCGGTCGGCTTCGACATCTCCATCAGGCCGTCAACCATCTTCTCGACCGCCAGATCGATACCGCGCTTGAGTTCCATCGGGTTGGCGCCGGCGGCCACCATCTTGGAACCTTCACGGTAGATGGCCTGAGCCAGCACGGTCGCGGTGGTGGTCCCGTCGCCGGCCACGTCGCTGGTCTTGCTGGCAACTTCCTTGACCAGTTGGGCGCCGATGTTTTCGAACTTGTCTTCGAGTTCGATCTCCTTGGCCACCGAAACCCCGTCCTTGGTGATGGTCGGCGAACCGAAAGATTTGTCGATAATTACGTTGCGACCTTTCGGTCCCAGGGTAACCTTGACCGCATCGGCCAGGATATTGATACCACTCAGGATAGCCTGGCGGGCTTCCTGGTCAAATTTGATCTCTTTTGCTGCCATGGTAACTAAACCTCCATAGATTTTATTTGTATTATATTATTAGCGCTAGTCGCTGCGAACCGGTTTGCGCAGGCTTGGCTTATTCGAGCACACCCAAAACGTCGTCTTCACGCATGATCAGGTACTCTTCACCGTCAAGCTTGACCTCGGTGCCGGCATACTTGCCGAAAAGAATCCGGTCGCCGACCTTGACGTCGAGGGGATGCACCTTGCCGTCTTCACCAACCTTGCCCTTGCCGGCGGCTACCACTTCGCCCTGCATCGGTTTTTCCTTGGCGGCATCGGGAATGATGATCCCGCCCTTGGTTTTCTCTTCCTCTTCGAGCCGTTTGACAATGATCCGATCCTGTAAAGGCCTGATATTCATCGTTGTTCCTCCTGAATCTCTCTTTTCTTCAGATTTAAAGGGATGAAGACCGCCGCCCCGGCGGCCCAGATGAGCTGAACTCGTTGGCACTCAATCACATGGAGTGCTAACAGGCGTGAATATAGGCACCAAAAAACAAAAAATCAAGGGGGAAAAATAAAAAAATCCGCCAACCGTGATTTTTTCCCGGCCGCCGGCCACGGGCCTTGACGGGGGTTGGATACAGCAAAGGTTGATGCGCCACAAAACCAAAACTAAAAGCATTGACTTAATAAACTTTTTAGTGTACCTGTAAGTCACCGGTCATTTCAACCCCCACCTGCTTCCCCACCCCTTCCCGGCAAGGTCTGATCTGCCGGCGGGAAATCCCGGCCGCAAACTGCCGTCATGTTATTCGTATCGAGGAGTCTACAAGATGAAGAAACTGTTTTGCACACTGGTCCTGCTTGCCGCCCTGACCCCCTTTCCGGCGACTGCCGCCACTATTCAGGTTCCGCAAGACCGGCCCACCATCCAGGCCGCCATCGATGCCGCCGGCAACGGCGACGTCATCATGCTGGCAGCCGGCACCTACACCGGCAAAGGGAACTACAACCTCAAAACCCAGGGAAAAGAGCTTACGATAAAATCTGTTTCCGGGCCGGCCGCATGCCTTATCGACTGCCAGGGCCAGGGCCAGGGGTTCAATATAAGGTTCGGGCTGGTCACCCTGGAGGGACTGAGCATCAAAAACGGCTTCAGCGGTTCCGGAGGCGGCGGAATCTATGCCGAAAAGGCCGAACTCAGGATAACTGACTGCATTTTCGCCGGCAACCGGGCCGCCTTCGACGGCGGGGCCGTACTCGTCACCCAGCGCCGGGCAGTTTTCACAAATTGCATTTTCACCAACAACCACGCCTTTCTGGCGGGCGGCGCCATCTCCCTTACCTATGCAGCCTTCTCCTTTACCAACTGCACCTTTACCGGCAACAGTGCAGGCCAGGGCGGCGCGGTGGTTGCCCCGGTCGACAACCGCGACTGGCCAACCAACTGCAATTTCATAAACTGCACCTTTGCCGGCAACAGCGCCACCCAAAAGGGAGGGGCCATCTCGTGTTTCATTCTCTACCCCCGCGACATGATGACCCTCAAAAACTGCATTCTCTGGGGCAACAGCGCGCCGCAAGGGGCCCAGGTTTACGAGGACCCGAAGAAGCCGCTGACCATTGCCTGGTGTGACATCCAGGGCGGCAGACCCGGAGAGGGCAACCTCGACAGCGACCCGCTGTTCGTCGACCCGGCCGGCCACGATCTCCACCTGATGGAAAATTCGCCGGCGATCGATGCCGGCACTGCCGCCGGGGCGCCGGCCTTTGACCTGGACGGCAACCCGCGACCGAACGGGGCCGGGATCGACATGGGCGCTTATGAATACCGACCGTCAACCCCGCCGGCCGACACCCCCCCGGTAATAAACTCTTTCACGGCCGCTCCGGACCACGGTCCGATACCCCTGCAGGTCTCCTTTGTCTGCCTCGCCACGGACCCGGACGGCGGCAGCATCGTCGAATACCGCTGGGATTTTGACAACGACGGCACCCCGGAACAGACCACCACCGTCAACACCGCTTCATATACCTACCCGGGCACCGGTCCCCATACGGCCGTCTGCACGGTGGTCGACGATGAAGGAACTGCAGCAACCTCCACGGGCCTGGTCATCACGGTGGAGCCCCCGGTTCCGCCCTATGAAGAGGGCGAATACAATTATTATGTCCCCTATTTTTCCGCCGCCGGAAACTTCTGGACCGGACTCGGCATTGCCAATGCCAGCTCCGACCAGGAAACCTCGCTGCAGGCAACAGTCTACAACCAGGCCGGCAGAAGGGTAAAGACCGAAACCAGGATCATTGCCGCCCGCGGCCAGGCCGCCTTTCAGGTCGGAAAAGGGCTCCAAACCCCGGGCTGGGTCAGGGTCAATTCCCACCAGCCCCTTTACGGTCTCGCCTTCGTCGGCGGCGCCGGTCCCCACCTGATGATGGCCGACGTCCCGTTCATCGAACAAAACGGCCTTTCCCCATGCCTGGTTATCCCTCACATCGCCCAGACCGAGGCCTGGGACACAAGCATCTTCATCTGCAATCCGAATCCCGACAGGGTCACTGTAACCATCAGCTTCATCAATGAGCAGGGGGAGCTTCGGGGAAGCAAAAAATATCCTATCCGGAAAATGGGCAGTGGCGCCTTTCCCCTGGCCACGGTTTTTCCGGGCCGGAAACTTGACGGCCGGATCGAGATTTCAGCCACCGGGAAAGTGGCCGCCTTCGCCCTTTACACCGACCTCAAGTCCGGCGGATACAATTATGCCGGGATCGATGCCCGGGAATGCGGCAAGTAAACACCGTCCCCGAATAGGTCCTTGATACGGGCAAAAAAGGCCAAAGGGATTTTGATCCCTTTGGCCTTTTTCTGCTTAACTATTCAGTTGAATAGTTACTTTTTTGCTTTACCATAATGCCGGGTCGGGTTCAACCGTTTCCGGGGTCTACAAGACGGTCGGGAGGCAGGAAAATCACGCTGGCCGGCGACTCCATGAAGGTCCGGGCCCGCTTGCGGATATGCTCGAAAATCGGGTTGAGATCAACGCTGAAGGCTCTTTCCGGGCAGAGGCGCACGCAGTTGAAGCAGACGATGCAGGACGAATCGTCACAAACCGGAAAAGGGTCCAGGTCAAGGGCTGCAACCGGACAGTTGTCGACGCAGACGCCGCACTGGGTGCAGAGCTTTTCATCGACCTCCCGGGGAGGAAGAAGCTGTTTGGCCATTTCAAGATTCTGCGGCGCCAGGACGGCCGCCGCCGCGGGCGGCTGGTAGGACAAGACTTCGACGGCCAGGGGCTCCGGGTCCGGGGTCCGCAGGCTGGAAACCACCTCCCGCACCAATTGCGCCACAATTTTGTCGTCGGCGGCGTCGGGATGGCCGGCCCCGGCCGGGCTGGCCGCCTCCCACATCAGGGAATGGACGGCCACCACCTTGGCCGCGCCCGGCAACAGATAGCCCCGCCCGGCCAGGGCGCTGCCCATTTCCGCCAGGGCCACACCGCTGCTGGCCGCGCCCCAGGTAACGAAAGGCACGGCCCAGGCCTCGGGCCGCCGGGGCAGGCGGTCGATCAGGTCCATGACCAGGGGCAAGGCATGCGAGGAATAAACCGGGGAGCCGACAAACACACAGACCCGCTCCCGGCTTTCGGCAATCTCCCGCAGCAGCCTTTTTACCCGCTCCTCGTCCCGGCCCAGAACACAGCTTTCCACGGGACAGGACAGAGCGGCCAGGGTTTGGCCGATGACCTCGCCCAGGTGCCGGGTCGTTCCGGCCGGCGAACAGTAGAAGACAAACGATTTCAATTCCATGGCACCATCCTCCAGGATTTGCGGAGTATTCGTTTAGAGAAAATTTCCCGGGCCGGCGGCCGGCCGCAAAGCCTTGTTTCACGCTTTCCTTACCCCGGCCAGGGATTCCCGCACCAGGGCCGCCAGGGCCTCGGTTTCCTCCCGCCGGCGGGAGACGATAAAACCGGAACTCAGCTTTTGACCCTCTTCTTTTTCCCAGCAGAGCCGGAGAATCCCGCCCGGCCCCGGAATCCAGCGGCCGGCATGGGATTTGCCGATCTCCACCCCGACGACCCGGGCGAAAGGAATCACCAGGGGGGTCCGGGTCAGGTAGCGGAGGAAGCAGAAGCCATCGTCCGTCAGCCAGTATTCGCCGTTGCCTCGGGCAAAAAAGCCTCCTCGGCGGTAGCGCTTCCACCATTTACCGTCGATCACGGTGCCCAGGTAGTGCCCGGGAAAGGGAGGTTCCGCAGCGGCTGGATTCATGGTTTTGCCCTCCGTCCGGTGGTCTCTTCACCAGTTCACCACACATCGAAAGCGGGTAGGCCGCCCGCCGCCGGGTTCATTTCCGGCTTGACATTTGCCCAAGTCCCTTCTATCGGGAAACGACAACCCCCGCAACCGCAGCCGGATTGCCGGCCGCACTGGTGATTTTCCCGGATGATGCCCACCCTGACATCGATCCTGGTCCTGGCCGGAATTGCCGGGACCTCGTTTACCCTGGCCCTGTCGGGCGCCCTGATGCCAGGGCCGCTGCTGACCATGACCGTGGCCGAAGCCGCCCGGCGCGGCACCCGGGCCGGGCCCCTGGTGATCACCGGCCACGCCCTGCTCGAACTGCTGCTGGTCATAGCCGTCATCAAGGGACTGGGACCATACCTCAAACAACCGCCGGTGATCGGCACGATCTCGCTGGTCGGCGGCCTTCTGCTCCTGCTGATGGGGCTGGAAATGGTGCGCAAGGCCTCCGGCCTGAGCCTGCAGCACCAGACCCAGGCCCCGGCGGCCGGCGGCAACCCGGTCCTTATGGGAATCATCGGCAGTCTCTCCAACCCTTACTGGATCATCTGGTGGGTCACCATCGGGCTGGGCTACCTGTCCACGGCCGGCCGCTTCGGCCCGGCCGGCATCGTCGCCTTTTTCCTCGGACACATCGCCGCCGATTACGGCTGGTACGGCCTGGTCTCCTACGGGGTCAGCCGGGGCCGGAGTCTGGCCTCCGACCGCGGCTACCAGTTTCTGATCCGCGCCTGCGGCCTTTTCCTGCTGGTCTTCGGCGCCTGGTTCCTGAGCACGGCCTGGAACTACCTGGCCTGAAGCCGGCCCACCCGCCATCTACCCCTATACCGCCAAACCCACATCTTTTTCCATGATTTTTTACCGGAACTTTCCTCCGGGTCGGAAAGGGCCGCGGCCGGTCTACTGCCAGCCGGAGAGGAAATTGTAGGTCGTGGTCGCAAGCCCGCCGAAAGCGGGGCTGCGGCTTTTGAGAAATCGGCGGGCGATGGCGGGGTCCGGGGCCAGGGTCAGATCGACGACTTTGAGGATTTTTCCGGGCACAGACAACTCCCGAGAGGAAAGCTCGAGCAGGGACAAGGGCTGCGGGCTGACCAAAAGATCGACTCCGTCGCGCCGCAACTTACGGATCTCCTCGCCGCGGCGGGAGACAAAGGCCTGGCCGCGGCGCGGCCGGGCCAGCGGGATCCGGGTCAGCAGCAGGGGGATGTAGCCGAAAACCATCAGGGCCGGCAGCAGGGGGCCGCAGTCCAGGTTCTGTAGCAGTTTGAAATCGATCTCCGGGGTCAGGTGCACGGTTCCGAAACCGGCTTCGGCATAAAAGGCCAGGGCGGCCGGGTTGGCCGCGTGGAGAAAGGGTCCGGTGGCCAGCCTAAGGTCGGCCGGCAAACCGCCGCCGGCATCGCGAAACCACTTAAGCTGGCCCAGGTTGTTCAGGTGAAAGGTCCGAAACCCGGCCCCAAGCAGCCGCCGGACCAACTCGCCCGTCTGCTCTCTGCGGCCGGGATAGTCGAGCAGCGGCAGCGACCACTCGAGCCCCGGGAAACGGCGGAAAAGATCGCGCTCCCGGTTTGCGATCCGGGCCCGGACGGCTGGCGCCAGGTCGAGGGCCACGCGCCAGTTGGAGCGGGCCAGAAAGGGCCGGGCCGCCTCCCAGTCGGCCAGTTTGATGAGCCAGCCGCAGCCTTTCTCGCCAGCGCGAAAA
>WFRT01000043.1 GCA_015486445.1 Pseudomonadota bacterium
ACCGAACCCAGGGCCGCCAGCGGAGCATTGCGGATCAGGACATCACCGCCGCTGACCCCGGCCGCCACCATGAAGGTGCCGGCCTCGATCCGGTCCGGCATCACCCGGTAGTCGACGGCCGCAAGGCTTTTCACCCCGTGGATGGTGATCGTGTGACTGCCCTCCCCTTCGATCCGGGCGCCCATCTTTTTCAGGAAAGCGGCCAGATCGACGATCTCGGGCTCCCGGGCGGCGTTGCGCAGGATCGTAACCCCGTCGGCCAGGACCGCGGCCATCATCAGGTTCTCGGTGCCGGTCACGGTGGTCAGGTCGAAACTGATGTCGGCCCCCTTGAGACGCCTGGCCCGGCCGATGATATAGCCGTGCTCGACCCTGATCTCAGCCCCCATCTGCTCAAGCCCCCGGATATGGAGGTTGACCGGCCGGGCGCCGATGGCGCAGCCCCCGGGCAGGGAAACCCGGGCCTCCCCGAAACGGGCCATCAACGGCCCCAGAACCAGGATCGAGGCCCGCATGGTTTTGACCAGTTCGTAAGAAGCCCGGCAGTCGTTGACCGCGGCGGTCGTAATCGTGAGCTGATTCTTGCGGCGCTCGATTTCGGCACCCATGCCGGCCAGCAGCCGGGTGATCGTCACGATATCCCGCAGCTGGGGAACGTTTTCCAGGCGGCAGCTGCCGGTTGCCGCCAGCAGGGTCGCGGCAATCAGCGGCAGGGCCGAATTCTTGGCCCCGTCGATCGTCACTTCACCGGCCAGGGGCCGCCCCCCGCGCACCACGATACTTTCCACCGCAACTCCTTAGGACATATCATGAAAACGGCTCCCGTTCCCCGCTGGAATCGGCAGCCACACCGCTATACTTTTCTCCCGGAAACTACCCGTTCATGGCCGGCAAGATCGCATCGGCCTGCAATAGCATCATAACCGGAGCTTGCCAAGATTTTTTTCACCGCCCCGGCCTGCTCCGCCCCGACCTCGAACAGCAGGCCGCCCCCAGGCTCAAGAAAATCCCGGGCCGCGACCGTAATCCGCCGATAAAAGTCGAGCCCGTCCGGGCCCCCGTCCAGGGCCGCGGCCGGCTCCCGACGCACCTCCGGCGACAGGCCGGCAAGGGCCGCCCGCTCGATATAGGGAGGGTTGCTGAGCACCAGCTCAAACGCGTCTAAGCCCGGCTTAAAGCCGGCAAACAGGTCGGAAACCCGAAATACGACATGATCGAGACCCAGCTGCCGGGAGTTCTCGCGGGCCAGGGCCAGCGCTTCGGGACGGTTGTCGATTCCGAACCAGGAAAGATGCTTTCGCTCCCGGAAATGGTGGGCCAGGGCCAGGATAATGTTGCCGCAGCCGGTACCGATATCAATAACCCGGGCGGACCGCTCCGGCTCCTCTTCCAGAAAGGCGATTGCCGCCTCCACCAGGTGCTCGGTTTCGGGTCGCGGCACCAGCACCTCGGGCCCCACCTTGAAGGTCAGCGACCAGAACTCCTTTTCACCCAAGAGATAGGCAACCGGCATCCCCCCCCGGCGGGCCACGATAAGATCCTTGAAGGCCGCCAGTTCGGCGGCATCCAGGGGCTGGTCGAAGCGCAGGTAGAGCCCCAGGCGCGGGCAGTCCAGAACCCGGGCCAGAAGCAGTTCGGCATCGAGACGGGGCGAACTTGAACCATGCTTTTCCAGGTACGGCACGGCCCAGTTCAAAAGTTCCAGCACCGTCCAGGTCCGGTTCATGACATCGACCCCTTGAGGGCCTCGGCCTGGTAATGCGAGATCAGGGCGGTAATCAAATCGCCAATGTCGCCCTGCATAATCTGGTCGAGCTTGTGCAGGGTCAGGCCGATGCGATGGTCGGTCACCCTTCCCTGGGGGAAATTGTAGGTGCGGATGCGTTCACTGCGGTCCCCGCTGCCGACCTGAGAGCGGCGCTCGGAGCTGATCTGCTCGTGCTGTTCGCGGGTCTTCAGGTCCAGCAGGCGCGAAGCCAGGACCTTCAAGGCCCGGGCCTTGTTCTTGTG
>WFRT01000044.1 GCA_015486445.1 Pseudomonadota bacterium
GGCCAGGGACGCCGCCTCGTGGGTAATCCCTTCCATCAGGTCGCCGTCGCCGGCGATGATATAGGTATAGTGATCGACGATTTCATAACCGGGACGGTTGAAGGCCGCGGCCAGGGCCCGTTCACCCATGGCCATGCCGACCGCGGTGGCCAGTCCCTGGCCCAGGGGTCCGGTCGTCGTTTCCACGCCCGGGGTATGGCGGTATTCGGGATGCCCCGGGGTCAGGCTGCCCCACTGGCGGAAACTTTTCAAATCCTCGGGGGTGAGGGGATAACCGCAGAGATGAAGGAGAGCGTAGAGCAGCGCCGAACCGTGGCCGGCCGAAAGAACAAAGCGATCGCGGTCGGGCCAGGCCGGGTCGGCCGGGTTGTGCTTCATCGGGCCGCTCCAGAGGGTCCAGGCCATGGCCGCCGCCCCCATCGGCATGCCGGGATGACCGGAGCGGGCCTTTTCGACCATGTCAACGGCCAGAAAACGAATGGTATTGACTACTTTTTCTTCCAGGTTTGCGGACATTTGCTTTTCTTACCTCCAACCCTGCGCTCAAGCGATAAAAACCGGGTCCGAAAGCGGCCTGGGCTTACGGACAAACCACCCTGGGGCGAGGCCGCCAAACCCGCCGGGCCCGCCCACTCGGAGGCCTTATAGCAGTTTAGAGGGGCTAAAGCAATTTTCCTTTTCAACCCGCTTTGCTTTCGCTCTCTTCCCAGCCGGTGACCATGGCGGTCAGGTACTGGGTTACGGTCTGGCCGGTGGTCGCCATGTAGAGATGAACCAGGAGAAACAGGATCATGGCATAGGCCAGGGCGGTATGGAAGAGGGCCAGGCCGCCCAGCCCGGTCAAGATCCCCTGCCCCACCAGGTCGCGGTAGTAAAGCAGGGCAAAACCGCTGGCCAGCAGGCCCGGCAGCAGGATTATTTTCAAAAAGAGATAGGACCAGGCCTGCAGCGGATTGAGCTTATGCTCGGGGCTCTTGCAGAAGGGATGCGGCTCCCCCTGAAAAATGCCGCTGAGATAGTGCCGGATGATCTTTTTCAAATCGCTGGAACCCGGAATGTAGTGGCGCCACTGTCCGGTGGTCAGGTGCCAGAAGATGGCGAAGGCGGAGAGCCCGAGCAGACCCCACCCGGCCCGGATATGCCAGGTGTAGGCCTCACCGTAGCCGAGCAGCTTGAAGGTGCCGTGCATCTCCAGGCCGGTCAGGAGCAGAAAGATGATGAGCAGGGCCTGGAACCAGTGCCAGAAACGCTCAAAACGGGTGTAGAGATAGATTCTGGTTTTCATCTTATCAATCCCTCCGCTGTTTTCTTTTCTGATGAATCAGCCAGCGCATCCCGGCGTGATTCAAAATTACGAAACCGGTGACGACAATCAGGATCCAGGCTAACAGGTCAAGCCCCGGGGAACGGTCCCGGCCCGGCAGGTAGAACCCCCGCAGGGCGGCCAGGCGGCCGTTCTGGCGCTGGTGACACGCCTCACAGGACAGGGCCTCCGCTTTCGGGGCCACCATGTGAGTGATGGGCCAATAGGTTTCGGTCTTGATAAAATCGACTTTGCCGCTGAAGGGAAGCCCGGCCGCTTCCATGCCCGAGGCCACCGCCTTGTGCCAGTCGTAATCGGCCCAGTAGGCGCCGCTGCCCTTCTTGCCGAAAAGATGGGGCACCGCGATAATCCGGTTAACCGGGTCGTAGGGCTGCTTGCCGCGCATTATCTTGAAAGGAAAGATCCGGGAGGCCGGATCATCGGCGCTGCCGTTCGGGGTATCGAGCTGCACCATACTGACCCCTTCCGGAATCTTTTCCCCGGTCTCGTAGTAGTGCATGGTGCCGTTGTACCAGCGGTATTCCGGCACCACGTTGCGAGCCCAGCGCATGCTGCCCTTCTTGGTATGGTAGATCAGGGTACCGTTCCGGTCTTTCCTGGCAATCATCTTGCCGTCAGGGGTGAACTTGCCGGCCGTGCTCCAGTCCCACCACATTTTGGTGTAAACTCCACCCCGGGCAAAACGGGGGATATGGCAGGTCTGGCAGGCCACCCGGGCGCTATGGTCGTTGATGATTTTCTGTTTATGGGGGTGGCGGCTGTGGCAGGATTCACAGGCCAGACGGTTGCCGTCATCCTTGGGCAGGGCTAAACGGTGCTGGTTGGGTGCCGGGGTCACGTAGCAGCGCCCGGAAACCTGGTGGGCCCGGGTGACATGACATTTCGTGCAGGCATAGTTGAGTCCTTTGGCATCCATGTGAACATCGAGTTTCTTGTCGGGCTTGAAAAGCGAGGAATCGAGGTCGCCGTGCTTGACGCCGTCGGCCCCGCCGCCGTAGAAATGGCAGCGGCCGCAGTTGACCCGGCTCGCGGGGCCGACATGCTGGGCCACTTTTTTCAGGTCTACGGCCTGGAAAAGCTTCCCGCAGCACTTTTTGTCCTCAAGCGGCGGGTTGCCACAGGCGGTGGGAAATTTGCGATATGTACCGGTGGTGTCGTGACAGACCAGGCAGTCGATATTTTCAGACTTGCTCAAATCAAAGTCCTTGTCCTTCCAACCGTAGCCCGCGTGGCAGCTGGTGCACCTGCACCAGTTGGACTGAGGCGAGATTCAGTAGTTGTTCAGGACATGGGCCTTGCCGAGAACCTTTCTGCCGCTTTCGTCGACACTCTCCCAGGTCCAGTGCAGGGTTTTTTTGACCTGGTCCGCCGCCCGGTTGTGGCATTTGAGACAGGCCCGGGTCACTTCCGGTCCGCTGGCGAAAGGTTTGTCAAGTTCGGGAAAACGGCTGTGATCGGCGGTCGAAACCCCGACAAACGGCACTTCATCCGGCGGCTTCGGTAGCTGGGCCCGCACCGCCCCGGCAAGTCCCAGGGAAAACAGCCCGACCAGGCAACAGAAAACCGCCACTGATTTGAACTTTTTTCTTCCCATCAGACCATTCCTCCTTTTTTTTTCAATTCTTCCACCAGGCCTTCACGCACCTTCATGATGCCTTCGAGAAACTTACTGTTGGCCACCCGATAATAGATGGTTTTGCCTTCCCGCCGGGTGGCTACCGCCCCCTGGTTGCGCATGACCCGCAGATGCTGGGAAATGTTGGCCATCGACAGGTTGAGCCCGGCGGCAAGCTCACCCACCGAACACTCGCCCGGACCCAACAGATCCATGATCTTGAGCCGCACCGGTGAAGAAAAGATGGTGCAGAAAGAGGCGTGGAGGCGCACCAGTTCATCCTCGACCACGACGGCGGATTCCCGGGACATGACAAATGTTTTATCCGGCATTGCGCCTCCTGAACCGGCAAAAAACCGACTGAAACAATCACCTATACTTTGTCAATTAACTATATATGCAAGTATATAACCGCAAAAAAGGGTTGTCAAGCCGCAAGCGGCCCGACAACCCTTTTTTTAAGGATTATCCTTTTTCAATCGCAAACCCGAAAGCCTACTCCCAACTGCCGAAAGCGATGCCGTCGGTGGTCGGGTTGAGGCCGAGATGCACAACCTGCTCGACCTTGTCATGGTTGCCGGGATCGACAATCGTCACGGTTCCTTTGTTGCCGCCGACCCAGAGCTTGCCGTGGCCGTCGGCGGCTATCGTCGTAATCCCCACACCGCCCGGGAAAGCCTCAAGCGGAGTGGCATCGACCTTGCCAGTGGTCGGATTGAAGCCCCAGAGGGCGTTGTTGCCCCAGCCGGCATAGGAAATGAAGTAGCCGCGGGTTTCGGAAACCAGGGCCATGCCGGAGAAGTTGCCGTAAGGATGGACCTCGTCGTTGCCGTCGTCGACCAGCATTGCGGTCTCATAGGTATCGGGATCGATGGTAACAATGCCGCCGCTGTAATCGGCCGGGGTGCCGGCCCAGGAGTTCGGGAAGCGCCCGACCGCCTGGATGTAAATCTTGCCGGTCTCGCTGCTGTAGGCAATCGACCAGGGATTTTTGACCGGCAGGGCGATGCCCTTGAGATCGGTTTCTTCGGCCCCGCGCCGGGGGCGCGTATCGATCTCCTGGTCGGTTTCGACATCGATGACCGCAACATAGGCCTGCCCGGGCTCGAAATCGTGGTCACGATCGAGCCGCTGGAGCAGGAGGAAAAGCTTGCCGTCAACGATCACGCCGCGATGCATCTCGGGGATTTTGTCGGCATCGGCGTAGGCGGAAAGGTCAATTTCGCCGGTTTTGAAATCACCGTCCTGGGTGGTCTGGGGATTGACGATCCAGAGCTTGGTCGTCCCGTAGCAGGGCATGTAGGCCTTGGTCGAGGTCCCATGGCCCCCGCCGACAAAAATCAGGTCGTGGGGATCACTGGAGCTGCCGTCGCCGGCCTTGGTGGAAAACTGCCAGATCGGGGTTGCCGGGGCCGCGGCTGCGAACTTGACGATACTGTCACTCATGAAACGCTGGATCCGGTAAAAATAGGGACCGTCGGCCGCCATGATCATGTCGGAAACGGCGGGCAGCAGGTTGAGCTGGGCCGGCCGCGGGGGCTCGACCCCGACCAGGGCGTGGGCGCCGCTGGAAAAGTCGGCGGCGGCGGCGGCAATCGCGGCATACTGACTCACGGCCGGGGGCGTGTAGTTGTTATCCTGATCGTCGGGATCGACGGCTGCCAGCCCGGCGCTGAACTTGCCACCGGCTTCCTTGAAGTTGTTGTAGACGGCATAGGCGACGATCCCACCACTGCTGGTCAACTCCACGCTGCCGTCCTCCTTGTCTGAAACCAGTTCGGCCAGCGGCGCCACGGCGCTGCCGCCGGCCGCCAGGTGCAAAACCATGGTGCCGGGGGCCAGGGCGCCGTCCGTACCCCGGTATTTCAGGGTTACGTCGACGGCACTGTCACCGGGGTTGCTGAGCACGATCCCGGTATCCCAGTTGGCGCTCTGGGCCACCTGGGGAAAAACCAGCTTGGTGTTCAGCTTCTGGGTGCCGGGGATGTCGTACATGGTGGCCATGTCGTTGGTAAACAGAAAACAGAGACCGGTCAGGGGACGGTTGGAGTAGATCAGGAAAGAACCCTTGCAGTCCAGGTCGGCGCCGATAACGTCGGCTTTCTGGCCCCGGGCCGGCAGGTTCCAGTTGCTGGTCTCCTGGACAACTCCGTCCTGGTCGCGAATGACGATGCTGACGGTTGCCGGATCGGCCGAAGCATTGGCCAGGGCCAGACCGATCATCTCACCGTTGGAACTGGCGAAATAAGGATAGTAGTAGGCATAGTCGGCCCGGGCCGGACTTAAGCCCAGCAGACCGACAATGACCAGGGCCACTGCCATACCGAGGAAAACCTGCATTTTTGTCTTGCTCATCTTGCGTACCTCCTTTTTATCAGGTTAAGCGGTGGTCGCCCACCTAGAAACGATAGGTCAGATTGGTATAATACTCCTGTTTGGGCATCGGGTAGCCGTTGAAGTCCTGGTAAATGTCGCCATTGATATTACGGACCGTAAAGTCAAAGGTCACGCTCCCGGTCGGCAGCGGCTGGGTCCAGGAAAACCCGAGGTTGAGCAGCCGCTTGGTGTCGGCCGGCAGCAGGTTGGCCGAGTCGTAGTACATATCCTTGCTCAGAAGGTACTCGAGATAGACCTTGAAGCCCTTAACATGCCCCTCGACCCGCCCCATGAAACTGCGCTGCCAGCGGCCCGGCAGATCGTTGTTGCGAAAAGCGTCAATCTCGCCCCGGTCGGCGGTGTTCTGCCAGGTGCCGTTGCCGGAAAGGGTCAGGTAGGGCCCCAAATCGGCCAGAAACTTCCCCTCGAAACCGCCGATCCGGGCCCGGGCGATGTTATCGGAACGGCCGATACCGCGTGAATCGTAAATCTGGGTAATCATATTCTTGATCTTGCTGTAGAAAACAATACCCTCGAGTTCGACCCGGCCAAGCCAGGACCAGGGGGGGCTCCAGTTGCAGATCAGGCCAAGATCGTAATTCTCGCCTTTTTCCGCCTTGAGATCGGGATTGCCGACCACCAGGCCGCGGTCGCCGAAAAGTTCAAAAAATGAGGGCTCGCGGTAGTAGCAGGCGGCGTTGGCCCGGAGCTGGAACGGGCCCCAGAGATCGAGCCTCAAGCCCAGGCTGGGACTCAGGTTATCATGTTTGCGGGTCTGGCCCGGAATCGGCACCCCGTAACTGCTGGTGGCGCTGTTCAGTTTGTCGTCGTACCACTGGTAATGGGCCGCCGGGGTCAGGAGCAGGCGCTGGTTAAAAAAATAGAGGCTTTCCTGGGCCGCGGCCGAAATGTAGTTGCGGCGACTTTTGCCCCGGGGCCGATGGTAAAGAAGATCGGTGGTTCTGTAGGTTTCCCGGCCGCTTTCGCAGTTGAAGCTGAAAACCTGGTTCTCGCTCGGCAGTTCAAAAAAGAGTGAGCCGCCGTATTTTTCGGTTTTATAACGGTCGTGCTGGCGGCCGAGACCGATGATTCCCTGGAGATCGGCATAGGTCTCCTTTTTCCAACCGTAAAAGGCCTGCCCCGAGCAGTTCAGATGCAGCCGGCCCAGGTCGTCGGCCTGGAAATTGGCGGTTACCTGGTGGCGTTCGGTGGCCAGGTGGGTGTCGGCCCGGGGATAGTTGTTCCAGGTCGGAATCCGGCGGTCCTGGTTGAGATACTGCTCGGAAAGTTCAAACCTGACATCGTCGCTTAAATCGTACCCACCCTTGAGCATCAGGCTGCGCCGGAAGACCTCGTTGTTATGGCGCTTGTCACGGTAATCGTCGTTCGGGTTCCATTCGGTGCCGTTGTCGTTCCAGAATTTGAAATTATTGTCGCTGTCCAGATATTCACCGATGGCCATCAGGTCGAAATGATTTTCGGTGCGCTGGTTGAGCGAACCGAAAAGGCGCCGGGCCCCGAAGGAGCCCAGACCGAAACCGGCGCTGCCGCCGGTGCCGGGGCCGCTGCGCCGGGTACGGATGTTGATGACCCCGCCAAGCCCGGCCCGGGAAAAATTTACCGGGGAAATACCCCGGTAAATTTCGATCGCGGCCACGTCGTTAAGCGGAACCATCGACAAATCGACGCCGCCGCCGGCGGCGTCATTCATCAGGACCCCGTCGAGATAGACAAAGACCTGGTCGCCGGAGGCCCCGCGCAGGGATACCGACGAGTAACTGCCGAGCCCGCCGAGACTGCGGACCTGGACCCCGACCTCCCGGGCCAGGAGATCACCGAGACTGCTGATCCCGGGGTCGACGTCTTGCAAGTCGATGACCGTGGAAAACGAGGTCAGTTGGGCGGGGTCGACATCACCGGTGCGAAAGTCATCCGCCAGGGCGCTGCCCTTGACCACCATGTCACCCATCACGGTCGGCTTGTCCCCGGCCGCCCGCACCGCCGCAGCGCCCCCCAGGCCGCCAAGCAGGAGCAAGGCGAAAACCAGGCAACCGCACCAGCCTGCAGCCCGGCCCGATGATCTTCTTTTCTGTGTTTCGGCAAGGGCCATGAAAAAGCGCTCTCCCTGATCTGAAACCCGGCCTGACCCAGAGCAAAAAAAACCCGAAAAGCCAATGGGGCTCTTCGGGATTTCCCTGATTTTATCACGAAGGCCGGAACGCAGCCAGTCGCAACCACCGTTCCACCGGCAATCACCCTGCGTCCCGCAAGTTCCTGAGCAGGTCTTCTGGCTTCCGGATCAAGCCTACTCACCGCTCCTTCCCATACAGATTAAAGCGTACAGTGGAAAAACGCGGTTTTCGTAACCGGTTACAGCGGCGGGCCCGCTGCCGATTTACACGGCATTCCCTTTTAACGCGGCCTGGAAAAACCGGGGGTTTTCCCAAGCCTCACGCGGCTCAGAAACATTATGAATTTTTAACGGAACCGTCTCTATACACGCTTGCCGGACCCGTGTCAAGGTGCCATTGACAAAGACAGAGACCTCTGCTAGGTCATATGACAAATGATTATAAACCGCTAATTCCGGTCGTATAATTCAAGTCGCAGCCGCAGCTTTAAGCCCCGGGAGGAACGCTCATGATCATGACCGCAGAAAGAACAAAAAATCTTTTGCTCGCCATCTTTTTCACTCTCGTCCTGCTCCTGCGGCCGGGTCCCGGCAGCGCCGCGCCGGTCATCAAGATCGGCCACGTCGCCCCGCCTTTCCACGGCCAGCACATCGGCCTCGAACATTTCGCCCGCTACCTGGCCGAACACACCGACGGCCGCATCCGCTGCAAAGTTTTTCCCCTGGGCCAGCTCGGCGGGGAACGCTCACTCGCCGAACAGGTCCAGACCGGAACCCTGCCGATGGCGGTCATCACCACCGCCGTGCTGTCCAACTTCGTCCCCCAGGTCGGGGTCCTCGACCTGCCCTTTCTCTTCCCCGACCGCCACACCGCCTACGCAGTGCTCGACAGCCCGGTCCGGGAGAAGATTTTCGCCTGCTTCCCGGCCAAGGGTTTCGTCGCCCTGACCTTCATGGAGAATGAGTTCCGCGACCTGACCAACTCGAAACGGCCGATACGCGACCCCGCCGACCTCAAGGGCTTGAAGATCAGGACTATGGAGAGCCCGATCTTCATCGACACCTTCAAGGCCCTCGGCGCCGAACCGGTGCCGATGCCTTTCCCCGAGGTCTACAACGCCTTGGAGCAGAAGGTCATCGACGGCCAGGACAACCCGCTTTTCACCTCGATCCTGGTCAAGTTCACCGAAGTCAACCACTTCGTCACCCGCAGCCACCACGTGCTCACCGAAACCGTGATGATCGTCAACCGCGATTTCTGGGAACGGCTCCGGCCGGCCGACCAAAAGCTGTTCCGGACCGCCGCCTACGAGGCCATGATCGTCAACCGGGCGGTCAACCTCGAGGGCGAACTGAAACTGCCGCGGCTCAAGATCAGCATCCCCGCCTACATCCGCGAAAAAAAGCTTGACTACGTCGAGCTGACCCCGGCCCAGCGGGAAAAATTCCGGGCCGCCGTGGCCCCGATCTACAAAAAATACCGGACCCGGATCGGACCGGAAATCTTTGACGCGGTCCTGGCCCGGGTGCGGGAAATGCAGCCGCGTTAAAAGGGACAACCGGCAAGTGAAAACCACCTCCCGCCGCGCCCGCTGCGAGGGCCTTTTCCTCGGCTGGCTGCTTTTGGGGATGGCCCTGTTCGCCTTTCTCCAAGTCGTCCTGCGCTACCTTTTCCACACCGGCTTCAGCTGGGGCGAGGAGCTCAACCGCTACCTCTGCATCCTGCTGACCTTTACCGGGGCCGTCCTCGGGGTCGAGCGCGGCAGCCATTTCTCGATGGATGTCCTGCGCCGGGTGCTGCCGCCCGGCCTCAGCCTCTGGGTCGAGCGCCTGGTCCTGCTGCTGAGCGCCATGATCTACGCGGTCACGGCCTGGTACGGATTCATCCAGGTCGCCCGCCTCCACCGTTTCGCATCCCACTCCCCGGCCCTGCAGCTGCCGATGAGCGGGCTCTATCTGATCATTCCGCTGGGCTGTACGCTGATGGCCTGGCGCAGCCTCAAAGCGATCATCTCCCCCCGGCTCAAATGCACCGGACCCCCGGCCGGAGAACTCCCTCGAACCACCCCGGAACCGACCCCCGGGGATACGAAGAGCGGCCGGCCGAAGAAGGATTCAGCCGGGGGACAAAAGCCATGATCACGGCCCTGGTCCTGACCTTTACCGGGCTTTTGCTGCTCGGGGTGCCGATCGCTGCGGTTCTCCTGGCGACCACCGGCATCACCCTGAAATTTTTCACCTGGACCCCGCTTCTGGTGCTGCCCCAGCAGCTCTTCAACGCCCTCGACAACTTCGTCCTCCTGGCCATCCCCTTTTTCATCCTCGCCGGGGCGATCATGACCGAAGGCGAAATGGCCGAGCGGCTGGTCGCCGTCATCCGCTACCTCGTCGGCCGGGTTCCCGGCGGCCTGGCGATCGCGGCCCTGCTGGGCTGCATCTTTTTCGCCGCCCTCTCGGGCTCGAGCCCGGCCACCGTCATCGCCATCGGCGGCATCATGATCCCGGCCTTGAAGGAGGCCGGCTACGAAGAAGAATTCGCCATCGGCCTGCTGACCTCGGCGGGCTCGCTGGGCATCGTCATCCCGCCCTCGATCCCGATGATCCTCTACTGCCTGGTGATGAACGTTTCGGTCTCCGAGCTGTTCATGGCCGGGATCGTGCCGGGCCTGCTGATCGGGCTGATTTTCAGCCTCTACATCCTTTTCCGGGCCCGGCGCCACGACTGGCGGGAGGCCGGCCCCTTCTCCTGGCCGGTCTTTTTCGGCCTCCTGAAAGAGGGCATCTGGGCCCTGCTTTTGCCGGTCATCGTTCTCGGCGGCATCTACTCCGGCATCTTCACCCCGACCGAGGCCGCCGCCGTGGCCGCCGCCTACGCCCTGTTTGTCGAACTCGTCCTCTACCGCAGCCTCTCCCTGGCCCGTCTCAACCACTGCCTGACCGAAGCCGCCCTGCTCTCGGCCGCCCTGCTTTTCATTCTCGCCGCGGCGATGACCTTCGTCTGGCTCCTGACCTCCGAGGGCATCCCGGCGGCCCTGGCCGGCTGGCTGACCGCCCACATCAACAACCGCTGGCTGTTTCTGCTGCTGATCAACCTGCTCTTTCTCGCCCTGGGCTCGGTCATGGACGACGTCTCGGCGATGCTGATTCTCTCGCCGCTGCTGGTCGAAAGCCTGCGCCGCTACCAGATCAACCTGGTGCACTACGGCATCATCATGGTCATGGTCATCGAAATCGGCTTCCTGACCCCGCCTTTCGGGCTCAACCTCTTCGTCGCCATGGGCCTGACCGGAAAAAGCCTGCTCGAGGTCAGCCGGGCGGTCCTGCCCTTCCTGCTCCTGCTCCTGCTGACCATCATTCTGATCACCTGCCTGCCGGGTTTGAGCCTCTGGCTGCCGGGGCTGCTCAGATAATTTTTCGGTAACTATTCAGCTAAATTTGATGGCGTCGTAAAAACTCTTCATCTGCTGCGTTCCCCTTCAACCTTCGTCACTGCGGCGTACCGTATGTA
>WFRT01000045.1 GCA_015486445.1 Pseudomonadota bacterium
AGCCGGCCGCGTAAAATTGCAAGATTTATGGTAACTATTCAGCCGAACGGGGTCGGGCGCGGCTTTTCTTAAAACCACCCCCGCCCCCTCCCGAAGGGAGATAGAATTTAGCTGAAAAGTTACAATTTATGTCAGGATTGCATGATGATCGGCAGCTCAATGACAAAGCAGGTGCCCTTGAGATAGTTTTCCCGGACCCGGATGAAGCCGCGGTGATCGTTGATGATGGTTTTGACGATCGTAAGCCCCAGCCCGGTGCCCCGCTTCTTGGTTGAAAAATAGGGTTCGAAGAGGCGGGCCTGGGTGCGTTCATCGATGCCGGGACCGTTGTCGTTGAGCTCGATAATAACCATTTCCAGGCTTTTGTCAAGCCTGGTGGCGATCCAGATGCGTCCCTCTTCGACCTTCTCGACCGCGGCCAGGGCGTTGTCGATGAGGTTGGTCATGACCCGTTTGATCTGTTCGTGGTCGAGGTAGAACTCCGGAATCCTGGTGTCGGGCTCAAACGAGAAATCGATTTTGGGATGGCTCTGGCGGTAGAGAACCAGGGATTCCTCGATCAGGGCGTTGAGATCCTGTTTCGTGGGGCTGGCCTGGGGCATGCGGGCGAAGCTCGAGAATTCATTGACCAGCGATTTGAGTTCGTTGACCTGGCGGACGATGGTCGTGGTGCACTCCTTCAAAACCCGGTCGTCGTCGGCGAGATGGCTGTATTTGCGGCGGATGCGCTGGGCCGAGAGGGCGATCGGGGTCAGCGGGTTCTTGATCTCATGGGCGATGCGCCGGGCAACCTCGCGCCAGGCCACAGTTTTCTGGGCTTTGACCAGTTCGGTCATGTCGTTGACCAGGATCAGCATGCCGATGTAATTTTTATCGTCGCCGAAAAAGGGGCTGAAATGGATGGTTATGTAGCGGTTGTGGTCGGGCAGGGTCAACTCCATGCTGCCCTCCTTGCTCGGGTCGGCCTGGCTTTCCTTCAGGTACTGGCGGATTTTCTGGATCAGTTCGGGGTGGAAGATATCACGGTAGTTGCCTCCCAGGGCGGTTTCCGCGGTCAGGGAAAAAATCTTTTCCGCGGCCCGGTTGATGGTTGTCACCCGACCGCCGCGATCCAGGGCGATGACCCCGGTATTGATGTTTTCGAGGATGGTTTCGATATAGCGCCGGCGCTGTTCATGCTCCTGGCTGATGCGGCTCATCTCCTGGTGGGCGAGTTCGCTCTCGCGGCGGCTTTCGAGCAGCTTTTCGGTCATGCTGTTGAAGGAGTCGACGAGGATTCCGAGTTCGTCGCTGGCGACCATGTCAATCGTGAAATCGAGGTTGCCGCCGGCGATTTCCCGGGTGGCCAGGGCCAGTTCATGAACCGGGGCGGTGATATCCTTGGCCAGGTAGAAGCCGAACCAGATGGAAATGAAGGTGATCAGCGCGGTGATCAGGACGAAGGTCAGGATGTAGTTGCTTTTGATGTAAAGCTCGAGACTTTTGGCCTTCTTGTAGGCGGTGTATTTTTCCGAGATGCTCTGCATCTGCTGGGCCAGGGCCGGGGGGATCATTTTGACGGTAACCACCAGGGCAATGATCTTGTCGCCTTGCCAGACCGAGGAGACCGGGGCCCAGCCTTGGACCATGGCGGCTCCGTTGTCGAGGGGGACAACCCGGTTTTTGGGCGGGGGGCGGTTGCCGAGATCGATGCCGGCCATGAATTCGGCGCGGCTCAAGTGCTTGCTGAGGCTCAGGGCGCATGGTTCGCGGCCGGGCTGGGGAATGACCGCCAGGGCATCGAGGGAGAACACCTGGCGTTTCTCCTCCAGCAGGTTTTTAACCAGCTCCCTTTTTTCCCCGATCAGCAGCCCTTTGCGGGTGATTTCCGCGGCGGTGGCCGCGGCGAAGGCCTGGTTCTGCTGGCGCAGGTTGTCGTAGTATTGCTGGGCGACCACCAGCGAGGCGTCGAGCGAGGCTTCGAAATTGGTCGAGAACCAGTTGTCGAGGCTGAAGCGGATAAACCCGGTGGCGGCTACGAAAAGGAGTATTGTCGGAAACAGGGAAAGCGAAACGAAAGCCACTACCAGCTTGGTCCGCAGCCTGAAGCCGACGATTTTGCGTCTTCTTTCGAGCAGCAGTTTGAGCAGGTTGCGCAGGATCAGGAAGATCAGCAGGAGCAGCAGGATGATGTTGATGTTGATCAGGGCGAAAACGATGATGTTGCCCATGATCGGCAGGTCGGTCGGCAGGTTGGGGAGGTTGACCTCGATGTAAAATAGGACCGCGATGATAACCGTCAGCACTGTGATGATGACAGCTTCGCGCCGTCGCCGTTTCCGGTCTTTGTCGGCGTGGTGCTTGATTTCCTGGCTGGTCTGGGGGGATGAGGTTGGCAAGAGATTATCTCTGGATGGTTTCCTGGATCAGGCGATCCGGGATGTCTATGGTGTAGCGGTTGCTTTTGCGGTCCCAGGCGGAAAGAAAGAAGAACAGGTATTCGAGGTGGAAGGGGAGGCGGACCTTTCTGATTTCGGCCTGGGTTCCAACCTGGTAGGTGCGGCCGGGCTCGATCTCGTTGCGGGAAAGCAGGTGGATATTTTTGAAGACCGAGGCCAGCCTGACTGCCTCCTTGTATGATGTGATCTGCCGGGGAGGGGCGGCTGGTGCCAGGGTTACCGTGAAGACCTTTTTGAGGTTGTCGTATTGGATGGTGTGGACGTAGGTGGTGTTCTTTAATTCCCGGTTGAATTTAACCAGATAAAGGTTAAATCTGTTCACATTTACCTTGACCGTGAGCCCGATTTTTTGTGAGACACCGTTTAATAACAGCGATTTTTGTTCGTGATCAAAGGGGTTGGCAACCCTGAGTGAAAGGGTTATCTTTCCTTCCTCCGAGCGCATGATGAAATCTTCGAGATAGGGGGGGTGGTCAGCCGCAAACTCTATTTGTTTTCCGCCGGCGGCATATAATTTGCTCTTTGCAGAAAACACTGGCCAGGCAGCCACGATGCTGATCATGAGAATGGCGGCGAGCTTTCTGGAAAAGGTCATGGATGGATCGCGGTCCCGGCTGTCTGCTGGATCTGGTGGGGAAGGATATGCCCTCCGGCCTCTGCCGGACAAGGTTTCTGCGGTTTGGAATGCCGTCCATAATACCTCTTGGATATCCTAAAATCAAGAGAAATAGTAAGTTGTTGCGGGTCTCTATGAAGGCCCTGAGACGGCTGGTACAGGATGGAATGTTTTTCGCATCCTGCCGGTATTGGCAGGGGGAAATAAAAAAACTGATTTTTAAAAAATCGGTTAACAACTTGACACGATGCCGTCTTATGGCTTAGAACTGTTGTTCAGGTACAGGTTCCTGTAGAATTACGTTTTGCCTTGGCGGCAGTGTGGTTTGCAGGGAAATAATGTTGGTTTATTGCGCCGGTACGCTGCGATGGTTGTGATTATGCCATATTGTGTGGCATGTAAATCGTAAGCCCGGTGCAGTCGGGGCGTCTGCCGCCGGTGACGGCGGCTGTACCGCAACGGCTAACTAATGGTTTCAAGAAAGGGAAAAGGGGAAAAGTTATGAAGAGAAGATGTACACAGATTCTGGTAACGGTACTGGTAGTCCTGATGGCCTGCTCGGCTTCGGTCTGGGCCAAGAAGAACCCGCTGGCCAAGTGGAAATCCAAAGTCGACATGTCCAAGGCTAAATATGTCATGAAGGTTTCCAATATTTCCCACCCGGTTATCGAAGGGGTTGCCGCCGGCTATAGGGTGCGGGACGCTCTCTGGAAAAAAAGTAACGGTCAGATTGCCTTGAAATACTATCCCCTGCATCAGCTGGGTGGTGAAGTCGAGGTTCTCAACATGCTCAAAACCAACACCGTGCAGGGCATGCTCTGCTCCTCGGTGGCGGTTACCAACCTGGCCCCGCGGATGGGCCTCATCAACCTGCCTTTCCTGATCAACTCTTTTGACAAGCTCGACAAGTTTGTTGCCAGTAAATACTTCCAGCACTTTCTGGACGGGATGCGCCACCAGGGTGTCATGGGTGTCGACATCACCGGTTACGGCAACTACGGCTGGGCGACCGTCGACCCGGTCCGGACCCTGGCCGACGCCAAGAAGATCAAGTTCCGGATCGCCGAAGCCGCGGTTCAGGAGTCCCTCTACAAAGCGTGGGGCCTGACCGCTGTCGTCATGCCCTGGCCGGATGTTCCGATTTCCCTGAAGCAGCGGGTCATCACCGGTCTCGACCATACTCCGATGGTCTGCAACATTACCAAGAAGTTTGAAGTCTGCAAATATTTCACCCAGATCAATTATGCCCAGGGCCTCTTCATCTTCCTGGTCAACGAGAAATTCTACAACTCCCTGCCGAAAGACCTGCAGAAGATTCTCATCAGCGTCATTCATGAAGAGTGCGCCAAGACCCGCGTCCTGACCCGTAAGCAGGAAACTGACCAGATCGCCAAGGCCAAGGCCAACGGGATCAAGTTTTTCAAGCTTTCCGACAAGGAGATGGAAAAATTGCGTGTCGAAGGTGATGTCGTCCACAAGGAGTGGGCTCCCAAGATTGGCGCCGACTACCTGAAGCAGGTCCAGGATTTCATGGGCTACAAGAGAGTGCTTAAATACTAGGCGCCAGATTTGATTTCGGTGGAGCCGGAAGCTTAAGCTTCCGGCTCCTTTTCTTTGCGTCCTGATTTGTAACAGCGGTTACCTGCAGCCGGCCAGCCGGACGGGATGTGGAGGCCGTTGCCAATTGCTGATTGAAGGGTTGTTATGCTGGTAAAAACTTTCAGGTTAATTGACAAGGTCTTTACCTTTTTCGAGGACTGGACTCTGTTTATCGCGGTAATGGTGGGGCTCGTCTCGCTGTTTATTAATGTCTGTCTGCGTTATACGATCCACTACTCTCTCGCCTGGTCGGAAGAACTGATCCGTGAAATCATTATCTATACTACTTTCATAGGTTGTTCCGCGGCGATCAAGAACCGGTCGATGATCAGGATTGACGCCCTGCCCCAGATCGTGCCCTTTTTGAAAAAGCCGCTTGATATTTTCAGTCACCTCTGCACCTTGGGGTTCAGTGGCCTGATGTTTACCCTGGGCTGGGAGATGGCCAAACTTCAGGTCGAGACCCAGCAGCATACCATTATCCTGGGGATTCCCCTGGTTTACCTGTACGCTATCCTGCCGTTGATGTCGGCAATGATGGGGATTCGGACGATTATTGCCATGTGGGAAGATTTTACCGGAAGGAAGGTGACTGATAATGAATAGCACATACATAATTATCGCCGCCTGCCTGCTCGGTTGCCTCGGGGCCACGGTCCCGGTTTTCATGTCACTCTTTTTTACCGGCATTCTCGGCTTTGTCTATTTTACCGACATGCCGATCATGATGCTGGCCCAGACAATGTTTCGCAGCATGGATAACTTCGCCCTGGTTGTCGTGCTCTTCTTCATCCTTTGCGGCAACATTATGACGGCCGGCAGTATCGTCGACAAGCTGATCAAGGTGGCCAACGCCGTGGTCGGCTTTTTCCCCGGCGGCCTGGCCATGGCCGGGGTCCTGGCCTGCGGCATGTTCGGGGCGATTTCGGGCTCAACCGTGGCCACCGTGGTCGCGATTGGCGGATTTATGATACCCGCCCTGATGGACAACCAGTACGACGAATCATTCAGTGTCGGAATCATGACCACGGCCCCGATCCTGGGGATCATCATTCCTCCCAGCATCTCGATGATTCTCTACTCGATGGTCAGCAACGACTCCCTGGCCGCGCTTTTCATGACCGGTTTCGTGCCCGGTTTCCTGATTATCGTGGCGATGTCGCTCTACTCATATTTCTACTGTCGTAAACGCGATTTCAAACGCTCCCCGCCGCCCACCTTCAAGGAACTGGTCGCGGTCCTGAAAGAGGGCTTCTGGGCCCTGATGCTGCCGGTGGTAATCTTCGGTGGTATCTTTTCAGGGGTATTCACCGCCAACGAGGCGGCGGTTGTCGCCTGCGTCTATGCCTTCGTCGTCGAGCTTTTCATCCACAAGGACATGAAGTTCGCCAAGGTCAAGCAGGTTGTGGTCTCCTCGGCCGTGACCTCGGCGACCCTGCTGATTATCGTTGCCGGGGCCACCGCTTTCGGCCGCTACCTGACCCTTGAACAGATTCCGGCCATGATTACAGAGGCGGTGGTCAGCAAGGTTCACACGGCCTGGGCCTTTTTGCTGATTGTCAACGTCATGCTGCTGATCGTCGGGATGTTCATGGACATCATCTCGGCCACCCTGATCCTGGCCCCGATCCTGTTGCCGATGCTGCCCGAATACGGGATCAGCTCGCTCCATTTCGGTCTTCTCATGACGGTCAACCTGGGGATCGGTTACTGTACCCCGCCGCTCGGGGTCAGTCTTTATATTACCGGGGCCCTGGTCAATCGGGGGTTGATATATGTCGCCAAGGCGGTTCTCCCGTTCCTGTTGATCCAGATCGGGATTTTGCTGCTGTTGACCTACTGGCCTGATCTTGTGCTTTTTCTGCCGAAAATGTTCTACGGAATTACCGGCTGATTGAAAAGGAGTAGTCTATGTCCATAAGTGTCCTGTTGCCGGTTGATGACACGCTTGCCGCCCACCGGGCGATTAAATACATCATCCGGATGAAGGAAAGGTTGCCGATGTCGGTGACCCTGTTGACGGTTATCCCCCTGGAGCAGTTGGAATATCACGGTTTCCAGCCGTCCCAGATTGAATTGATCAAGGAGCGTTCGCGCTTGGTGTCCGAGAAAATGCTGCAGCGTTACAGGGATGAACTGGAAAAGGTCGGCATCCTGGTTGACAGCCGGATTGAAGAAGGGCGCCCGGCTGAAACCATCTGCCGGGTGGCGGCCCAGGAAGGTATCGACATGGTGGTGATTTCGCCGAATAGTTCAGGAACGCTCACCAACCTGATGTTCGGATCGGTCGCCAACAAGGTGGTGCATGAATGTCACCTGCCGGTTCTCCTGGTTCGCTGAATTAGCTTGACAAAGCGGTCGCGTTTTTGATAGATGCGCCCTTCCGAAACCTGTTGTTTGCGGGCCGTTAGCTCAGTTGGTAGAGCATCTGACTTTTAATCAGAGGGTCGCAGGTTCGATCCCTGCACGGCTCACCAGTAAAATCAACCCCTTGGCGTTAATTCGCTAAGGGGTTTTTTGTTTCTGTGGCCTGTTTAGCGGGTCGGGGTTTACGACTATGTTCATGGCGGCCCGCCCCAGCTTTTCCTCGGTGGATTTCATCTCAAGACCCCAGCAAATCCAGCATTGCCTGTTTCGGCCAGATGCAGTCGCGGCGGCTTTTGATCCTGCAGGGGCGCTCGGCGAGCCAGGCACCGGTTTTGTAGGGGGAGAGGTCGATTACCGAGATATTGTCGTAGTCGAGCATGAAGCCCAAATCCTGTCCCATCTGGTTGAGGGTGCCCATGATGGATCGATCCGTACCTTTATCGCTGTTGCAGACCAGCGGTGCCAGCAGCATTTCGGCAGCTTTCATCTGGTGATCTTCGGCACCAGCTTTGAGCAGGGTATTCATGAAACCATCTTGAAAGAACCAGTCCAACTCGGCGAAGTCGTTCTTTTTCAGTGCCGGGATGAAAACCGGGAAGCGGGTGACATCGTGGACGAACAGTACACACTGGCGGCGCTGCAGCAGAAGCAGGTTGGCGTGCCAACCGCTCAGCGGGTTGGCAGCGGGATCGCGCACGATCGAGAGGTATGGGTTGCGGCTGTGCAGGCGGCCATCATCCAATAGCGGCAGTTTGGCCAGCAATTTTTTTGTGCAACGCAAGCTGATCATAGGGCTTTATCTCAACCAGAGATTTGTTGGCGGCAAGAGCACGTTTTGGGAACGATTTTACTTTTTAAATCGATTGACGCTGGCAGTTCCAACAGGTGATTATTGGCCGGGGCGTTTTGGGGCAAACGTTGTGTTTGACCCCTGCTGGAAACGAAAACACGTCGATAAAGTGAATTTTTGGATGGTAGACTGAGTATATGTTAATTTGGGCGACATATCCAGATAAATGTTAGCATCTTTTATTCTATTTACAGCTATCATCTGAAAACTCTCCGGTTTCCTTGCAGTGCCAGGTGCAGTTTTTCCATTACCGATTCTGGGAATAGAAAAGAATGAGGGGCGGGCGGTGATGTAACATGGTAAATGAAAGTCATTGTTTTGATGCGCCGGAACGTCCGGGAATACAGTCGTTTTCATGGTTGACATGCGGGCCGGTTTCAGGGTAGAAACCGGTTGCCATTTGTTTGTGGTCGGGGATGCTTTGATTTCATGGAAATATTCCCGATCCGTGGAGATCTGAACTTTATGTTTTGGTAGAACTGAGTTGCAACCTTAACCCATCGACAGGAGGAAGTTGTGGATTTTAAAAACAAGGACAAACAGGTAAAAGAGCTTTATGAAGATCTGGTAAAAGAGCTGGAAAGCTTGTCGGCCAAAGCCAAGGCGGAAAAGAAGAAAATTGATGAAAAAATCAAGACCGAAAAGCGGGAGTTGAAAAGCCGCATTTTAAAGCTGAAAAAATATCTTGTCAGCAGTGGTTTGATCAAGCAGGAGACCCGGAAAAGACGGCAATAAGATACTTTTCGCATGTTTCCTGGTTCTAAAGGTGTTTCAGGTTGAAAAATCATTGTGATTTACCGTGTATTTGAGCCTGTATGCAGGAAAAGTTATCTTGAAATTGCTGCCATGATGAATATCTCGATGGCGACCTCGAACAGCGAAGCTGTTCGAGGTCGCCCGCCGGAACCCCGAAGGGTCTCGCGTAGCAACCCAGACCATTCATGAAAGATCTGAAAAAGGAGTACTTCAAGTTTCTTGTCGTTATCCTGGTGGTTATCGGGGCGGTGGCGGCATTGAACATCCTGTCGACCTATGTCCTGCTGAAAAAAACCGCGACGATCGGGTTTGAAACCGATTATCGCCTGGTCCGCCGGTTGCTGTCGCTTTACGGGGAGATTGTCAACGAGCGGATCGACAAGCTTTCCGGCGAGTTGTTGAATGCCCACCGGAAGGTCGTGGCGGAGCTGAAAAAGGGAGCGGCGCCATCTCTGTCCGGCCTGCGCAGAGAAAAGGAGGACCTGGAGAAAAAAACCGGGGGAGTGGTGGACATCGCCGTGATCAACCGGCGGGGAGTGATTACCGAAACCACTTATGGACCGGAAAAAAATCTTGATCTGGGCAAGTTTGAAGACGTTCGTTCCGCCCTTAAAGAGGCCGCCCTCAGTAACCGTATCAGGGTTGATTTCCCGATCATGGAAAGCCAGGGCGGCTTTTACCGTTTTTATACCCTCTCCTACCTGCCCCGGCGAAAACTCTATGTCCAACTCGGCTACAAGCTCGACATGCTGGACAAATTGTCCGGCCTGTTTGCCTCGCGCCGGCGTGACCGTGATTACGCGACCATGCTCTACAACGTCTATCATGACGGGGGAGCGACCTGTATAACCTCGATGGCGGGCGGCAAACAGAAGATTGCGCCCGTCAGGCAGCGGGCGATCGTCAAGGCCCTGGCGAGCGGAGATGATGTCGTCGTCACCCGCGGTGAGGCAGGTGCGTTCTCGGTTTTTAAGGAAATTCGCCTGGGGGAGGGGAGGAACTGGAATAACAATCGGGACTATCACCTGGTCATGGGGGTTGATCTCAACCTGGGTGATCGTTATTTTCTGGTTCGGTTGAGCCGTTGGATCACGGTTGCGGGGTTCGCGGTTATTTTGTTAATTGTCTTTTACGGCTACCGTAGGCTGAATTCCCTGCTGGTCTATCCCCTGGCCGAGGTTTCGGCCCGCATGGATGAATCCCGGCCGGTTGCGGTCGACAGCCTGAGGGGCTCCTGCCGTGAGATCGTGGCCATTGCCGAGGCCTACAACCTGCATCTCGAAAACATCAATATCAGGGATTTTGCCCGCGACCTGATCGCGGCCCAGGAGGAGGAGCGCAAACGAATCGCCCGGGAGTTGCATGACAGCATCGGCCAGGATCTCTCCCTGGCCCTGATTTCGCTCGAAATGATCGGCCGCCAGTACCCGGAAACCGGCAAGTTTACCTCCGATATCAGCAAATCCCTGAAAAAGGGGCTGGCCGATATCAGGAGCCTGATTTTCAACCTCGATTCGGAAAGCATCTCCCGCCTGGGACTGGTCGACACCTTCGCCGACTGTATCGAAAGATTTCGCGGCCGGGCTGGTTTCGAGATCGATTTCAAGGTCGACCTGGCCGCCGACGCCGAGCCCGAGATTTCGGTTTCCAGCAACCTCTACCGGATTCTCCAGGAGGCCTTGAGCAATGCCGCCCGGCATTCGCAGGCTCGCCGGTTGACGGTTACCCTGGCCCGGGAAGGAGCAGACGTGGTGTTGACGATTGTCGATGACGGCATCGGTTTCGATCTCCGGTCGGCAGGCAGGTCCGACGGTCATCATTTCGGCCTGCTCAACATGCAGGAGCGCTGTCGGCTGCTGGCCGGCAGTTTCGAGCTCCAGGCGGCCCCGGGCCGGGGGTGCCGGATAGTGGCCCGGATTCCGGCCGGAGAGAAAAAAACATGATCAGGATCATCATTGTCGACGACCACCCCATCTTTCGCCGGGGCCTGATGAGCATGATCGAACAGCAGGCCGACATGGAGGTGGTCGCGGAAAGCGACGGCCGCGACCTGTTGGCGCTCTGCCGGAAACATCGTCCGGGGATTATCTCGATGGATATCAACCTGCCTGACCTCGACGGGTTCGAACTGGCCCGCGAGGTCCGGAAGTTGTCCGGCGACATCAGGATAATATTCGTCAGTATGTTCAGCTCCCTTGCCTATGTCAGGCGCAGCTTTAAATCCGGGGCTTCGGGCCACCTGCCCAAGGAGGCCGCCGCCGAAAGTTTCATTCGGGCCCTGCGGGTAGTCGACGAGGGCGGTCTCTTCTTTCCCCGGGAGATCTTTGTCCCGGAGATTGAAAACGCCGGTGACGGTTCCTCCCGGCTGGGCTTTCACCTGCTGACCCGCCGCGAGAAAGAGGTCGCGAAACTTTTCGCCGCGGGTCTGGGCTACAAGGAGATCGCCTTGAAAATCGGCGTCAGTCCCAAGACGATTGAATCCCACCGGCTGCACATTTTGAAGAAAACCAACTTCCAGAACATGCAGCAGTTTGTCATGGTCGGCGTCGAAGAAGGTATTTTTCGCAGCTGAATTCCCTCTCCCGCCGTCGATATTCACCATTTCCAGTTTTTTGTCGGCCCTGATTTTTATCAGTAATATCCTGATTTTTTGTCAGGATGTCTCCTCTTGACGAAAAGCCTCCCGTAGTATTAAGATCCCTCTATATCCATAAATCGATATAGTCTGATAAAGCGCTTCGTAACTGTTCCATCCGTTCTTCCGCTTGTTGTATAGTTATTGTGTTGTTGCGGTGCGGGTTCTCAACTGCGGCCCGTCACCTTCTTACCTTGGTGCCTTGCGCCCCGCAGGCGGAAGTGGTGCCGTATCTCTTTTTTGCCGGTTTTGACTGAGACCGCGGGTTATCAATACGAAATGGAAATGTCCTGTATCTTGAGGCGGGTCGGAGATCCAGTTTTTGCTCCCGGCAGACGGCGGATAACGGTAAAAAACGGTCGCGGCCGCAAGCCGGCGACGCCGCTGGGCCGGAAGGCGTGGAGCGGGGTGGAGAAGATTGTTTCCGGTGGCCAGACCGGTGCCGACCGGGCCGGGCTCGATGCGGCCCTGGAATTGGGGATCTCGCTTGGCGGCTGGTGTCCGCGCGGCCGGCGGGCCGAGGATGGCCCGATCGACAGCAAATATCCCCTGCGGGAAACCGGAGCGGACGACTGCCGGGTGCGGACCGAACTGAACGTCAGGGACTCTGATGGTACCTTGATTTTCACGGTCGGCGAGCCGACCGGGGGGACCGCCCTGACCATGGCCCAGGCCGTCACCTGGGGCAAGCCGTACCTGGTAATCGACCTGGGTGGGAAATCACCCGACTATTCCACCGTCCGGGCCTGGCTTGTGAATGACGCCATCCGGGTACTCAATATCGCCGGTCCCCGGGAGAGCGAAGCGCCTGGAATTTACGATTTGGTCAAAAACTTCCTGAACCGCCTGCTGCCGCCGCTACTGCCCGGTGCCAGCCCCCTCTAGGCGGTTGTCATCTCCGGTCGTAACTATTCAGCTAAATTTTATCTCCCCTCTTTCAGGAGTGGGCGGAGAAAAGCCGCGCCCGACCCCGTATTCGGTTGAATAGTCATCTCCGATCAATCATTTCGATAAAAGCTTCGATCCTGGTCTGAAGCTGGCCGCTGTCTTCCATGCTGTAGTCGGTTTCGATGTTGAGCAGGCTGATGCCTTTTTCCCGGAACCCGGAGAGCCGGGAGAGCCGGCTTTTCAACGGCCGGCTTTCGATGGTATAGGGCTGGCAGAACTGCAGGCTGTAATGAATGATGCCGTTGACCTGGAGACGGTCGGCCAGCTCGATGATATGCTCCTCCCGTTCCGGGTTGGGGGTGAAAATGGCGCAGTCGATTTTATAATAACGGTCGACAATGGCCGCCAGCAGTTCCTCCACGGTTTCGCCGTCATTTCCGGTCAGATTGCGCCAGCCCCTTTCCCCGACGCATGACTCCTCGCCGACGATAACCGCCCCGGCCTGTTCGACCAGCCGGGGCAGTTTCCAGTTGGGTACCGCCATGGGGCAGCCCGAGACGAGGATGCGCGGGGTTCCGGCGGGAAAGGGCGAAATCTTTTTTTGTATCCGCTCCTCAAGTTCATCGCCGAGTTTTTCGATGGCCGCGGTAAATCTTTCCGGGTCGTCGTAGAAGGCCACCTGGTTGATGAGCAGGGCGTCGAGGCCCGAGATCGGGGCCGGGTCGGCGGCCCGCAGCCGGGACAGGCGCTCCAGGGCCCGGCGCTTGCGGTTGACGATCTCGATGCCGCGCCGCAGCCGCCCGGCGGTGATCTCGACCCCGCTGAGTTTTTCAACCGCCGTAAGAAAACGCCGGTATTCACCGGCGAGCAGTTGCCGGCCGAGGGCGCTTTTCTGCTGGGGCAGGTCCATGACATAGAGGTTGTCGACCAGCCCGCCCAGGATTTCGTAGGATTTTTTCTTGCCGTCGCAGGTGTTTTCGCCGACCACCATGTCGGCCGCCTCAAGATAGGGACAGACCCGGCTCAGCTTGAAACCGAAGGCCGATTTGATCAGGGCGCAGGTGGTGCGCGGCAGTGTGCTCTCAACCAGTTCCAGGCCGAAGTCGGCCCCGGTGCAGAGCCCGACCAGGATGGCGTCGGCGGCCAGCACGATCTCTTCCGGCACAAAAACGCAAAAGGCTCCGATCACCTTGCGGCCGGCCTTTTTCGCCTCCAGCAGTTCCTTTATCCTGAGGCCGTGGACCTCGCTCATGACAAAATCAAGATAGGCGGTCTCGCGCGGCCGGTTGGCCTGGCTGGAGAAAACTTCCCGGTAGCCCGCCCCCAGGCTGTCGAGCAGCATGGCATGGGCTTCAAGGTCGAGTCCCAGATCCCGCCACATCTCCTGGTATTCAGTCTGCATATTTGATGTTCTCCTGTGTTGTTTATTGATATCCCGGCAGGACTTTTTATAGTCCGAAGCGGCTGGTGACGGCCAATTTTTTGTTTCTATGGGAGGTTCTTTCGGGATTGAAAAAAACAATAAGCTGAAGGGGGGTGAAAAAAAACCGGCCGCGCGAAGCCGCGTGTTCGCCGGGCTGTTTTACCAAGGGCCTGGTCCCGGTCGGCTGTGTTTTCCGGCTTGTAAAAAAATGCAAAAACTGTCAGATACGAGATTCCCCGTGCCGCGATGTGGACTGTACGGTGCGGTTTTGGAAGCTGTGGAGAAAAGAGTTATGCCGCCCCTGTTCGCCCTGGTTGACTGCGACAATTTCTACGTTTCCTGTGAGCGGGTTTTCGATCCCGGCCTCGAGGGAAAGGCGGTAATCGTGCTCTCCAACAACGACGGTTGCGTCGTTTCCCGCTCGAACGAGGCCAAGGCCCTGGGCATCGGCATGGGGGTGCCGGAGTTCAAGATCCGGGATCTGATCCGCCGCCACCGGGTGCAGGTTTTTTCCTCCAACTATGCCTTCTACAGCGACATGTCGAGGCGGGTAATGCAGACCCTGGCCGGTTTTTCCCCGGCGATGGAGGTCTATTCCATCGACGAGGCCTTTCTCGACCTGGCCGGTTTCGAGCGCTGGGATCTTGCCGCCTATGGTCGCCGGATCCGGCAGCGGGTGCGGGAATGGACCGGCCTCCCGGTAACCGTCGGCATTGCCCGGAGTAAAACCCTGGCCAAGGTTGCCGCCCGACTGGCGAAAAGATCGAAGCGGGCCGCCGGAATCCTCGATTTGAGTGCCTCGCCCTGGCTGGACCGGGCCCTGGCCGCGGTGGCGGTCGAGGATGTCTGGGGGGTGGGCCGGCGCTATGCCGGGTTTCTGGCCGCCCGGGGCATCACCAACGCCCTGCAGCTCAAGCACGCCGATGAGGGCTTGATCCGCCGCCGCATGGGGGTTGTCGGCCTGCGCCTGCTGCGGGAGCTGCAGGGGATTTCCTGCTATCCCGTCGTAACCTCGCGGCCGCCGCGGAAATCGCTGGGCGTCTCCCGCACCTTCAGGCAGGAGATCACCCGGGCCGCCGATCTCAGGGAGGCGCTTGCCAGCTACACCGCGGCCGCCGCCGAAAGACTGCGGGCGGAGAAACTGGTGGCCGGGGTTTTGACCGTCTACCTGCTGACCAACCGTTTTCGGGAAAATTACCGGTGTGACAATATCACTCTGCGTCTGCCGGTGGCGAGCAGCCATACGCCGGAGTTGATTGGTTGTGCGCTCCAGGGCTTTTCCCGGATTTTCCGCCCCGGCCGCGGCTACAAGAAGGTTGGTGTACAACTTGGTGAGATCGCCCCGGAAAGCCCGGTCCAGGCCAGTTTTTTCGACCCGGTGGACCGGCCGAAGGCCCGCCGGTTGATGCAGGCCGTTGATCGCATCAACCGCAGGATGGGGCCCGCCACCCTGGTTTACGGAGCCCAGGGACTGGGCGGCGAACAGCCCTGGAAAACCACTTTCAAGCACCGTTCCCGGGCTACCGCGACAGGCCTTGAACCGCTGCCCGAAGCCTTTGATTTCCCCAAAACGGCTACCGTGTCGCTGGTTTCAAACCTGGCGGTTTCGTAAGCGGGAGCACAGCTTTCGGCCGTCCTGGCGGCCGCTTTCCCGGCGGGCCGGAAAGGTTGCCGCCGCGTCCGGCCGGCGGGGGATTTTCCGTCGTCGCGCCGCGCGTTTGCCAAACCCGAAACTTCTTGACCTCTCAGGAGAGAACCATGTCCACGAAAAAAACCCCCGACCCGGAACCGGCTCCGGCCGACTGCGCCCGCTGTCCCTTCCCGGTGGCCGATCGTCTCTGTCGCCGCCCGGATGGCCGGGCCCCGGAAAACTGCCCGACCCGCGCCTTTCCGGAGCTTGTCGCGGAAGGCTTGACAATCTACCGGGACCGCCATCTTGAGTTCGCCTGCCAGGCTTCGATCCAGGAGGCCGAAGGCTATGCCGACCGGGAGCTGGGCTACGAACGGGTGCGTCCGGCCAAGACCCGGATCGAGGAGATTGCCGAGTTCGCGGATAAAATGGGTTTTACGCGTCTCGGGCTGGCCTTTTGCGTCGGCCTGCGCCGGGAGGCCCGGGCGGTGGCCGGGTTCTATGAAGGCCGTGGCTTTGCCATGGTCTCGGTAATCTGCAAGGTGGGCTGCGTCGACAAGGAGGAGATCGGACTGCAAGGCGACCAGAAAATTGTCCCCGGCCAGCCCGAGGCGATGTGCAACCCGGTGGTCCAGGCCCTGGTCCTGAACCGGGCGCAAACCGATCTCAACATCCTGCTCGGCCTCTGCGTCGGCCACGACTCGCTCTTTCTTGCCCACGCCGCGGCGCCCTGCACGGTGCTTGCGGTCAAGGACCGGGTTCTCGGCCACAACCCCCTGGCCGCAGTCTACAACCTGGACAGCTATTATCGTTCCCTGAAATAGATATCGGCAATGTGGGTCGGCCGCATCAGGCCCGGCATCCCGGCACCGGGCAAGAAAGAGAAAACGTAACTATTCAGCTAAATTCTATCTCTCCACTTTCAGGAGGGGGCGGGGGTGGTTTTTCTGAGCGGTTTCGGAAAGATTTCGTTGTTTTTCCCAGAGAGCGGGAGCCCATAAGCATTGCAACTGTCTGAGCGTAAGCGAGTTTTGCAATGCGGGCGTAGCGAGCGTTGGAAAAACAGAAATCTTAACGCCTAGCGAAGAAAAGCCGCACCCGACCCCGTATGCAGCTGAATTTAAGAGAAAGCATTATGAAAAATCTTCGCATACATTACGGATGGTATGTCGTCGGGGCCGGTTTCCTGTGTATTTTTGCCTGCCTCGGCCTGGGTCGCTTCGCTCTCGGGATGCTGCTGCCGTCGATGGGTTCAAGCCTTGACCTGGGCTATTCGGAGATGGGACTGATCAGCACCGTCAACTTTGTCGGCTACCTTGCCGCGGTGCTGGCCTGCGGCCCCCTGGCCGAACGTTTCGGCCCCCGGCGGGTGGTGAGCGCGGCCCTGCTGCTGATTGGCTTTTCGATGATTTTGGTCGGCCGGGTTTCGCATCTCTGGCTGATTATCGTGCTCTACGGCCTGACCGGGCTCGGCAGCGGGGCCGCCAATGTGCCGATGATGGCCCTGGTTTCGGCCTGGTTCACTCCCGAAAGAAGGGGCCGGGGCACCGGTTTTGTGGTTATCGGCAGCGGCTTTGCCTTTCTTCTGTGCGGCTGGCTGATTCCTTTCGTCAACGCCGCGGCCGGGGCCGAAGGCTGGCGCACCAACTGGCTGCTGCTGGGAATTGTCGTCCTGGGGGCTGCCCTGATCTGCTACCTGGTGCTGCGCGACAGCCCGGCCGAAATGGGACTTCTGCCCTGCGGCATGAGCGCCGAGCGGCACCGGGCCGAAAGGCGGCTGCCGCCCCGGCCGCTCGATATCGGCCGGGTTGTGCACATGGCCGTCCTCTATTTTCTGTTCGGCCTGACCTACGTGATCTATGTCACTTTCATCGTTACCAGCCTGATCCAGGACCGCGGCTTTTCCGAGGCCGCGGCCGGCCGGGCCTGGTCCTGGATCGGCCTGTTGAGCATTCTTTCCGGCCCGGTTTTCGGCATCCTTTCCGACCGCCTGGGCCGCCGTCTCGCCCTGGTCCTGGTTTTTTCGACCCAGGCGGTTTCCTACCTGCTGTGCGCTCTCGACCTGCCCACGGCTTTCATTTATCTCTCGATCGCCCTTTTCGGGGTCGTGGCCTGGAGCGTGCCATCGATCATGGCGGCCCTGGTCGGCGACACCGTGGGGCCGGAAAAGGCGGCCCGGATATTCGGCATTGTTACCTTCGCGCTCGGCATCGGCCAGATTGCCGGCCCGGCGGCGGCCGGCTGGCTGGCCGAACAGAGCGGCTCTTTTCGTTCCAGCTTCGCGGTCGCCGCCGCCTTCGCCCTGCTGGCCGCCGTGCTTTCCGCCCTTTTCCGGCCGCGGCCGGAAAGCCCTCCGGAACCGTTTCCGGAAACCAAAGGGGAGGCCGGGGCATGACGCGGGAGCGGGAAATAAGGATTGCCGGTCCCTGCCGGCTCGAAGGACGAATCTGGCCGGGAGACGGGAAGTCGCGCCGGGGAGTGGTGGTGGCTCATCCTCATCCGCTGTACGGCGGCGATATGAACAACCCGGTGGTGACCACCGTAGGTGAGAGCTTTGCCGCCGCCGGCTGGATCGGCCTGGTGTTTAATTTTCGCGGGGTCGGCCGGAGCGCGGGCGAATACGGCGGGGGCCGCGGTGAAATCGACGACCTGCTGGCGGCCCGCGACTTTCTGGTCGAACTCGGAGTTCAGGAGATAGTGCTGGCGGGCTACTCTTTCGGGGCCTGGGTGATCGCCCTGGCCGCGGCCGCCGGAAGACTCGGATATGAGGGCCTGGTGCTGGTTTCACCGCCGGTCGCGATGCTTGAATTTCCGGCCGATCTCAAGCTCGACGGCCTGCGCCGGGTGATTACCGGGGCGGATGACGAGATTGCCCCACCTGAGCTGACGGGCCGGCTGGCGGCCGGCTGGAACCCGGCCGCCCCGCTGCATGTCATCCCGGGCTGCGATCATTTCTACGGCGGCTGCCTCGAAAGGCTTGCGCAACTGGTCAGTAGCGGATGAAAAAGGGGACGATCGCGACCCCGGCGCCGACCAGGAACAGGGCCGTCGGGTTGGGCACCAGGTAAGGCAGGACAAAGAGAATTATCCCGGCGCACAAGGGAACGATAGCCCGCTGTTTGCGGCCGTAGGTAAAGTAGCCGAGGCCGATGGCCCCGAAGAGGACTCCGAGCAGGAGAATAGACTGGTTGACGGGCATGTTTCCCCCTTTTTTCGGGTTTTCCGGGTCATCTCTTTTACCGGTGGGTTGAGGGCTTTTTAGCCGCCGATTATCCGGCGGCAGCCGGGACCCTCGATCCGGCTGCGGCCGCCGGCCATCGGTACGACCTCGATTTTCGTGGCGATGCGCTCTCGCAAGGCCGAAACGTGGGAGATGATGCCGATCAGCTTGCCGTCCTGCTGGAGCCCGGCCAGGGCTTCGAGGGCGGCGTCGAGGGCTTCGTCGTCAAGGGTTCCGAAACCTTCGTCGAGGAACAGCGAGTCGATGCTGACCTTGCGTCCGGCCATGCGTGACAGGCCCAGGGCCAGGGCCAGGCTGACGATGAAGCTCTCGCCCCCGGAGAGATTGCGGGTCGAGCGGATCTCGCCGCCCTGCCAGCCGTCGATGACATCGAGTTCCAGCGGGTGGGTCGCACTCTGGGTCAGGAGGTAGCGGTCGGTCATCTCCTTAAGCTGCCGGTTGGCCTGGCCGATCATGATTCTGAAGGTCAGGGACTGGGCGAAGTTGCGAAATTTCTTGCCGTCGCTGGAGCCGATCAATTCGTGCAGGAGGTCCCAGCGCTGGCACTCCCGGGTCTGGGCCGCAAGGGCCTCAAGGCGGGCCGACCTTTTGCTTTTGAGCTCCTCGTTTTCCGTCAACTGGCGGTGCAGACCGCCGATTTCCTGCTGCAGCCAGGCCAGTTTCTGGGCCGTATCGTCGCGTAGACGGACCAGTTCCTCCCGGGGCCGGTCGGTCAGACGCCGGGCCTGTTCCTGCTTGAGGCGTTTTTCCAGCTCCCTTTTTCTGGTTGCCAGTTCGGTCGCCCGGCGCTCGAGAGCGGCCGCGGTGTCCGCCAGGGCCCGGTGCCGCTCCTCGGGCAGGAGCGCGTCCCGGTAGTCGTTTTCATCGCTAAACCCGGCCGCCTGGAGAGCTTTCCGGAAAATTTCCTCGACCTTCGCCAGCCGGGCCCGGCTTTCAGCTTCCTTGCGGGTCGCCTCCCGAATCCGGCCGTTCAGGTTTTCCAGTTCGAGTTTTTCCCGGTCAAGTTTCCGGCGGGCCTCTTCCCGGGCCTGTTCGGCCTCGGCTGCGGCCTGCTGCAGCCTCTTTTCTTCCCGCTCCGGGTCGCGGTCGCCGAAAAGTTCACGCCGCTGGCCGGCGAGTTTTTCAATCTCCCGCTGCCCGGCGTCAGCCCGCCGGCGCAGCTCTTCCAGCTCTTTTCGGCCCCCTGAGGCAATCCCGACAAGGTTTTCGACCTTGCTTTCCAGGGTCGAGAGCTCCCGTTCCAGGCGGTTTTTTTCTTCGTTTCGCAAAAGCCATTCCTGCCGCCGCCGGCGCAGCTCTTCCAGGATTTTGTCAAGGGTTGCCAGGGATGGTTGGTCGAGGTCGAAGGGGGCGATTTCACGGCCGAGTTCAGTCCATAAAGCGGCCGCCCGTTCGGTTTTGGCCGCGGCTTCGTTTTTGAGGCGTTCGCTTTCCCGCCGGGCGGCGTCACGGGTAAAAGCGGCCGCCAGCCGTTTCTTTTCCAGCTCTTCAATCTCATCCCGGCCTTCGTCAAGGGCGAGCCGCAGTTGTTCGCTCTCCCGCTCCAGGGTTTCGGCCTGTTGGACGAGGCGGGCCGCCTGTTCGTGGCAGTGCCCGATTTCCTCCCGTAATTCGGCCAGCTGCCGGGGCTCTGCTGTGGGCGGAAGGTCGAGTTCCGCGGCCAGCCGGCAGTACCGGGCCCGGTCGCTTTCCCGTTGCCGGGCCAACTCCTCAAGGCGCTCGGCGGCCTGTTGTTTTTCCTGGTCGATCGCGGCCTGCCGGGCGGCCAGCCTGGTGCTTTTTTCGTGGGCCGCCGCCAGTTGCCGGCGCAATTTTTCCAGGGCCGCGGCCGTGCGGTCCGGGGTTCTGGTCTGTTGTTCGAGGTCGCTGGTGAAAGGGTGTTCCAGAGCGCCGCACAGGGGGCAGGGGCGACCGGCAACCAACTCCCGGCGGGCTTCGCTGAAACTTTCGATCCGGCGTTTGAGAAGCAGGTTTTCTTCGGTAAGTATCTGCTCCCGTTTCAGGGCTTCAAGCTCTTTTTGCTGTTGGGTGAGTTCGGCCGCCAGTTTTTCGCTTTCCGCCGTCAAAAGGTTTTCCCGCGCTTTAAGTTCGGCCAGCTCTCTGGTGTCGGAGGAGATCTTTTTCTGGATTTCGATCGCTTTTTCAAGCCCGGCCTGGCGCTCCTGTAAGAGATTAAGCTCCTGTCGCCAGTCAGGCAGGGATTTTTCTCCCAGCAGCTGTTGCAGTTGCCTGGCTTTTTGTTCCCGGAGTTTCCGGGTTTCGGCAAGGCTTTTTTGCGCCTGTTCGCTCTCCTGTTCACATTGGCGGTATGAAAGGTCGGCCGTTTTTTCGTCTGCCACAGCCTTTGCAGCCGCGGCGGCCAGCTTCTGCCTGTCGTCTTCCAATTCCTTAAGGTTGGCGCCGCGGTTTTCGATCCCGCCCAGCTGGTTGACCAGGTCGCTGTCGGCCGCGCTTGACCGGAGAGCCTCATTAAGGCCGGAAAGGGCCGCCTGCCCGTCCTTTAACCGGTGTTTCGTCTCCTCCAAAACGGCCGCCTGCCGTTCCAGCTCCCGCTGCCGGTCGGCGATGGTTTCGGTAAGCTCTTTAAGCGGTTTTTCTTTTTCCCGCAGGGTCAGATCAAGTTCCCGCACCCGGCGCAGGGAGGGCTCGAGCCGGATGAGCGCCGCCCGGTTTTCCTCGAATCTGGCCGTCGCCGCCCCCAGGTCGCTTGCGGTTTTTTCCAGTGCCGCCCGGCGGCGTGGAACCTTTTCCCGGTCGCTTTCCAGGGTTTTTTGCTCCTCCTCGTGTTCCTGCCGCCGCAGCCGGACTTCCGCAAACCCTGCTTCAAGTTTCCGGGCCCGCTCGGCCCGTTCAAGTTTCCCGCGTTCCGGCGTAAATTCCCGATTTTGGTTTTCCCACTCCTGCCGTTCCCGGGCCAGCCGGGCCCCCTCCTTTTCCAGGGCGGCCAGTTGTTCGAGCCAGGCCAGGGCCCGGTCGGTTTTCTGCAGCTGCCGGTTGAGCTCTTCGGTGCGGCCCGATTTTTCCTCCAGCCGCTTCCTGAGTTCTAGTTCCAGATCCTCTTCAAGGGGGCGCAGGTCGTTGAGCCCGGATTCGAGAATCTGCAGCTTCCCGCGTTCTTCGCCCCGCTTTTCGTGTACGGCGATCGAGATTCTGCTGTAGATCCCGGTGCCGGTAATCTGTTCCAGGATCGGGGCCCGCTCGTCGGGTCGGGCCTTGAGGAAAAGCGCGAAGCTGCCCTGGGCCAGGAGCATTGAACGGGTAAAACGCTCGAAGTCGAGCCCGGTGATCTCCTCGACCTTGTCGACCACCGCGCGCAGCTTGTTTTCGAGTACCGTTTCCTTATCGTCAGCGACGATTTCGTGCTGCGGGTTCTGGAGTTCGCCGCCCGGTTTGTGCCGGGCCCGGTGCTGCGACCAGCAGCAGCGAAAAACCCCGTCCCGAGTGGCGAAAGTGACCTCGGCCAGGCAGTCGCCGGCCTGGCGGGACATGATTTCGTTGGTGCTTTTGGTGATCCGGCCAAGCCGTGGGGTCTGGCCGTAGAGGGCGAGGCAGAGGGCGTCGAGAATCGTGCTCTTGCCGGCCCCGGTCGGGCCGGTGATGGCGAAGATGCCCTCGGCCGCAAACGGGGGCGTCGAGAAGTCGATTTCCCACTCACCAAGCAGGGAATTGAGGTTCTGGAAGCGGAGCTTGAGGATTTTCATTGTCTAAATTCCTTGTTCTACTCCGCCCGCAAATCCTGTTCCGCAAGGGCCGTAACGATTTCGTGGTAGGCTTCTCTCAACTCCCGATGTTGTTCCGGGGGAACTTCGCAGCTCTCCAGGCAGCGTTCGAAAACCTGGTCGATTCTCAGGTCTTCCAGGGTTTCGTCGCACTCCCCGGATTCGGCCCGGTGCTCTTCGAGGAAGCGCCGGTTGCGCAGGTTGAGGATCTTAAGCTCACTGCCGGCCACCAGCTCTTCGAGCAGTTCGCGCAGGTTGCCGGTCAGGGGCCGGCCGTCGTAGGTTATCTCAAGCCAGGCCCGGCCGTTTTCCGCTTTGAGCTCCGCGATTCGATTTCGGATCGTTTCCAGGTCGCCCTTGATCGGCTCAAGGGGCTGGAAGACAGGTACCGGAAGCGGGTTGACGCGAGGTTTTGCCCCGCCCTCTTCAAACTCCAGCAGCAGGACCTGTTTGGGCTGTCCCGATTCGCCGAAGCTGTGGGCCAGAGGGGAGCCGCAGTAGCGGATCAGGGGATTGCCGCCGACGAGCTGGGGCTGGTGGAGATGGCCCAGGGCGATGTAGGAAAAGAGTTCGGGAAACGCGGCCGCCGGAAAACGGGCCAGGGAGCCGATATAGAGCCTGCGGACGCCGTCGCCGTCTATGGTCTTGCCGCCGGTTGTAAACAGGTGTCCCATGGCGATGACCGGTATTGCGCTTTCCAGCCGCTCGAGTTCTTCCCGGGCCCGGCGGGCCAGTTGCTCGTAGTGGCCGCGGATGCCTTCGACCAGCTTGCGCTCTTTGTCGGCGATGGTTTCCCCGGCCTCGGCCGTGCGGATGTCGCGGTCACGCAGGTAGGGCGCGGCGGCGACCATCAGTTCGGGGCGGCCGTCGGGGCTGGTGAGGGTGAGCAGTTCATCGGTGGGGTCATCACCGACGGTGCCGATGACGTGGACATTTAAGGCCTTGAGCAGCTCTTTCGGGGCTTCGAGGAAGGTCGGGGAATCGTGGTTGCCGGCCGTTATGACGATGTGCCGGCAGGTGGCTGCGGCCCGGCAGAGAAAACGGTAATAGAGTTCCTGGGCCCGGTTGCCCGGGGTGCTGGTATCGAAGATGTCTCCGGCCACCAGGAGCAGGTCGACCCTTTCGCGTTCGAGGGTTTCCGCCAGCCACGCCAGGAATTCGGCAAACTCTTGGTAGCGCCGCTGGCCGTACAGGGAGCGGCCCAGGTGCCAGTCGGAAGTATGGAGGATTTTCATGGCGGCCCGCTCCTTGAAGAAAGAAAGTCCGCCGCCGCTTCAGGCGGCGGCGATTGCCGTTTGGTCGATGGGGGCGGCCCGCGGCCTTTCAGGTCGGAACCTGCAGCGATTTATCCGGGCCGCCCCGGCCGGATGTTTTTACATCATGGTCCAGCCGCCGTCTATGCTCAAAGCCTGGCCGGTGATGCACTGGGCCGCGTCGCTGACCAGGTAGAGGGCCATCCGGCCGATATCCTCGGTGGTGACCATCTTTTTCAGCGGCTGATTTTTGAGCAAAACCTGTTCCGGGACCTCGGCTTCGCTGATGCCGTACTGGACCGCCAGGTCCTTGATCTGCTTTTTGACCAGCGGGGTCAGGACGTAGCCGGGACAGATCGAGTTGGCCGTAATGTTCCATTCGGCCAGCTCGCAGGCCATGACCTTGGTGAAGCCGACAATGCCGTGCTTGGCCGAGACGTAGGCGCATTTCCAGGGCGAGGGCGATTTGCCGTGGGCCGAGGCGATGTTGATGATCCGTCCCCACTTTTTCTCTTTCATGTAGGGGACGCAGGCCCTGGTGCAGAGAAAGGTCCCGGTCATCATCACCGAGATCAGCTGGTTCCATTTTGCCAGCGGAAATTCCTCGATCTTGCTGATGAACTGCAGGCCGGCGTTGTTGACGATGATGTCGGTCGAGCCGAAGCTCTTGATTGCTTTTTCGACCATCTCCTTGACGCTGTTTTCGTCGGCGACGTCGCAGGCCACGGCCAGGGCCTGGCCGCCGGCGTCTTTGATCTGGTCGACGGTGGCGGCCGCGGCCGCCTCGTTGAGGTCGGCGACGACGATGCGGGCCCCGGCTTCGGCCAGATGGTGGGCGATGGCCTGGCCGATGCCGGACCCGGAACCGGTAACGATGGCGGTTTTATCCTTGAGCATGATTGTCCTCCGTTTTCAGGCTTTAAGTTGAGAGATGTTCAACCCGCTGTTTCTAGTGGTTTTGACGCTTTTTGACAAGCCGGAAATTTCCCGGCCGGGGGCCGGCTGAGAAAATTTTTCCGCCCTGGTTGCGATAATCGGTGCTATGGTGCTATCTGGTTGGTAAGGTATTTGGCGATGACTGGATAAAAGAGACGGTAATGAATTTCGCACCCCGGGAAGCTTTGCAGCCTGTAATAATTTTCAGCGGGAAATTTCCCGGCCTGCAAGCGGGAAAGCCACTCGCAGGGCCCGGGCTTTGAAGGAGGTCTGTTTATATGGTAATGGTGAAGGATCTTTTTCTCCGGCCCACCGCCCTGGGTATTGGCCTGCTGCTGGCGGCCCTTTTGTTCCCCGGGGTTTGTCGTTCCGCCGGGCAAGCGGTTTCCGCCGGGCCGGCGGTTGACCTGCTGAATATCTGTCTGCGAAAGCAGGACGACCCGGCCCGCCCCTTGTGCCTGGCCAATGGCCGCCTGCGGGGCGACCATCTCGATATCCGGGTACTGGCCACGGCGGTTTTCGACTTCAACCGTGACGGGCTTGGCGACGGGGTCGTGGTCACCCTGGAAAACTACGGCGGCTCGGGCAATTTTCGTCTCCTCAACCTGGTCCTCAACCGGGCCGGCCGCCTGGAAAATACCGACCGGATTCCGCTTGGAGACCGCATCCGGCTTGTCACCCTTGCCGTTGCCCCTTCCGGCCGTATTCTCGTAACCTATCTCGACCGGGCTCACAATGCGCCGTATTCCGACCCGCCGAAAATCCGGAAAACGGCGGTCTTTAAGGTGAAAAAGGGAAAGTTGGTCAGGGTAAAAGAGGGCGGCGACGG
>WFRT01000046.1 GCA_015486445.1 Pseudomonadota bacterium
ATCTACCCGGCCGAGGTCGAGGCCTGGCTGCTGAGCCACGAAGCCGTTCGCGAGGCCGTGGTCATCGGCGTGCCGGATGAAAAATGGGGCGAGATGGTGATGGGGCTTGTGGTCCTGAAAGATGGGGTTGAAGTCAGCCCCGAGGAACTCGTTACCTTTTGCAAGGAAGGCTTAGGCTCGGTCAAGGCCCCGAAGGTTATCGAACTGCGCAACGATCTGCCGCGCACGGCCGCGGGCAAGATCTCCCGCAAGGAAGCACGCCGGGAATACTGGCAGGGCCGGGACCGGGCGGTATGAGGGGAGATAGAATCCAGCTGAATAGTGACTGATTTTTTCAGATCCGCAACTTGTTACAGGAGGATAAAATGACGGATACGGTTGTCAGAATGCAGGATCGGCTTTACCACGACCTGATGCTGCCCGAAGAGGGCATTGAAATACGCAAAAAGGCCCGGGAGTTCAGCGACCGGGTAGTCGCGCCCCGGGCCTACGAAATCGGCACCACCGATGAATCCCGGGAGAGCTTTCCCTGGGAGGTATTCCGCTCCCTGGCGGCCGAGGATTTTTTCAAGATTCCCTATCCCGCCGCGGTCGGCGGTCTCGGCCTTGAATATCCCTGCTGCGCCACGGTGGCCACCATCGAGGAGCTGGCCTACGCCTCCAACAGCATCGCCGCGGTCTACGATGTCCACTGCATCCTCGCCGGCCATGCCCTTGAATACGGTTCCGACTACATCAAAGAAAATTATTTGCAGCCGATGACCACGGCCGAAAAGATCGGCTGCTTCGCCACCACCGAACCGCTGGCCAGCTCCGACCTGGGCCCCAAATCGGTCCAGACCCGGGCCGAGATCCGGGGCGACAAGCTGATCGTCAACGGTCAGAAGCGCTTCATCACCAACTCCTGCGTCGCCGATTTCGTCACCGCCCTGGTCAACATCGACGGCCGCCTGACGATGGTCGTCATCGACCTCAAGTCCGAAGGCTGCCGGGTCGGCGAGCCCGATCGCAAGATGGGCAACAAGGGTCAGCTGACCAGCGACATCTATTTCGAAAACGTCGAAGTGCCGCAGAAGAACATCATCAGCGAGGTCGGCAAAGGCCTGCACGTGGCCCTGGGGACCCTGACTTACGGCCGGGTCGGGATCGCCGCCACCGGGGTCGGCATGGCCCAGGCCGCCTTCGACGAGTCGGTGGCCTACATGAAGAAAAGAACCGCTTTCGGCAAGAAGATCGGCCAGTTCCAGTACTGGCAGTTCCGCATGGCCGAACGGGCGATCGAAATCGAGCACGCCCGCAACCTCTACCTGAAAGCCGCTTTCCGCATGGATCAGGGAATCGAGTTTCCCGAGCCCGAGGCCGCCGGGGCCAAGTTCTACGCCACCGAACTGGCCGGCAACATGGCCCGCGACGCGGTCCAGATCTTCGGCGGCTACGGTTTCATGCGCGAGCTCTCGCACGACAAGTCCCATTACAAGGTCGAGCAGATTTTCCGCGACTTCAAGATTGCCGAAATCTACGAAGGCACCAACGAAATCCAGAAGATGATCCTCTCGCGGACGATTTTCGGCCGCGACATGGAATCCTGACCGGCAGGGCTGATTTGAAGTTTCTCCGCAGCCGGGTTGACGACGGCATCGGCATTGTCGAGTTTTACAACCCGCCCCACAATTTCATGACCGCCGAGATGGTTCGCGAACTCGATCGGCTGACCCGGCAGTGGGCGGCCGATGCCGCGGTTCGGGCCGTCATTCTGACCAGCGGCATCGAGGGGCTGTTCATCAGCCATTACGAGGTCAAGGACATTCTCGAAATGTTTGTTCCCCTGCAGCGGGTTCCGGCCCGGCTCAGGGGACTCAATACCCTGGCCTGCCGGCTTACCGGCGCTGTCCTGCGGCTGCTCGACGGCTGCTGCCCGGTGCTCGGCGCCCGGCTGGAAAACAAGCTGCTCTCCACCCCGCTTTCCGGGGTCGTCGAACTGGAGTGCATCCACCGGGTTTTCCGGCGCCTGGAAACCATGCCCAAGGTGACGATCGCGGCCTTGAACGGCGAGGCCAT